>JAPLOK010000273.1 GCA_026400775.1 Alphaproteobacteria bacterium
CACCGCGAAGCAGAAGCCCGCGACATTGCCGAGCAGCAGCAGCATCAGGCCGCGCTCCGTCTCGAACACTGTTTCCAGGAAGGCTCCGAAGCCCTCGGGCAGATGCGCGCCCAGCGTCAGCAGCAGCACGCCCTGCGCGGTGACCAGCCAGGCCAGGTAGATCGCCAGCATCAACAGCCCCATGCCGATGATGCTGCCAAGCGCGGGCGATTGCAGCACCCGGAAGCAATCCCGCCAGGACACCTCCAGCCCCTGTTCGCGCCGGCGGCTGATCTCATACAGCCCCAGTGCCGCCAGCGGCCCGACCAGCACGAAGCCCGACAGCAACGGCCACACCAGCGCCCAGACATTGGCCGCCGACGCCGCGCGCGCGAACACCAGCCCCAGCACCGGATCCAGCACGCACAGGAACAGGATTTGGGTGGGTGCCGCCATGAAATCCCGCCAGCCGGCGCGCAAAGCGGCCGAAAGATCAGAAAGCCTGATGCGGTTGACGCCGTACGCCGCAAGCGGGTTCGCGGTCTGTGTGATGGCCATGGCCGCAGCGTAGCGCGCGCGGCGCCCCGCGCGGCTTCACCCTTGCGCGATGCGCTTCAGTATTCGGCGAAGATCCGTGCGATCTCGGCCGGCTCCCGCGTGCGGGTCAGCGCCAGCATCAGCAGGATGCGCGCCTTCTGCGGTGTCAGGTTGTCGGCATCGATGAAGCCCAGCGCCCGCTTCTTCGATGTGCTGAACACGCGGCCCGACCCGGCGCGCGAGGACACCACCACGACCACGCCCGCGGCATGCGCACGCGCCAGCGCGTCAGCCTCGCCCGGCGCCATGAAACCAGGCGCGAAACCGCCGATCACGATGCCCTGGGCGGCCGCCGCCATATAGGCATCCACCGCCACGCCATCGCTGCCGGCATAGCTGACCATCACATCCACCCGCGGCAGCGCGGCGACACCGGCCAGGTCGAATTCCGTATCCGGCGCGACGCGCCGCAACGGCCGCCGATACCAAGCGATACGGTCGCCATCCGCCTGCCCCAGGCAGCCGAAATCGGCGCTGCGAAAGGTCTGCATGCGCCCAGTGCTGGTCTTGGTGACATCGCGCGCGGCGTTGATCTCGTCATTCAGCAGCACCAGCGCGCCCAGGCCCCGCGCGCCCGGATCGGCCGCCACGCGGATCGCATTGGCCAGATTCGCCCCGGCATCCGAGGACAGCCCCGAAGATGGCCGCTGCGCGCCGACCACCACGATCGGCACCGGCAGCTTGTGCGTCAGGGACAGGAAGAACGCCGTCTCTTCCAGCGTGGCGGTGCCATGGCCCACCACGATGCCCGCGGCATCCGGGTGCGCTGCGAAGCTGGAATGGCACAACGCCAGAATCTCAAGCCATTCCGCCGGGCCCAGCGCGGTGGAGGCCACATTGCGGTAGCGGATGGGCACCACATCGGCCAGTTCGCGCACCATCGACCAATGGTCGATGATCTCATCGGCCTCCATGAAGCGCCCGTTCGAGCTGTAGTCCTGGATGTCGAACGGCCCGATGGAGGACAGCGCGGACATCGTCCCGCCCGTGCCGATGAACAGAACCTTCGCCATTTCCTCAAACCCCCGTAAAGATTGCGACCTGCTGCTGTGCGCCGCGCATGAAGCCATCCTCGCATTCTGCCACGGTCAGCACATCCCCGAAGAAGCTGTGAAAGCCGCATAGCGCCGCGGCGTGATCGGCATCGGATTGCGCGGCGCAGGCATCGCTGACCATCACTGCGCGGAAATTGCGCATCATCGCATCGCGCGCCGTGCTCTCGCAGCACACGCCGGTGACGGTACCGCCGACCAGCACCGTGTCCACCCCATGCGCGCGCAGCCGCGATTCCAACTCGCTGCTGCCCTGGATAAAGGCGGAAAAGCGCCGCTTCTCGACGATCTCATCCTCCGGCCGGACATCCAGTTCGTGCCACAGCGCGTGGCCCGCACTGCCGCGGGTCAGCGCCTGGATGCGCCTGGCGCCGGCGGATTCGTTCATCATGGCGTAGATGACCGACCAATCCTCCAGATCGGTCGCGTCATGCGCCGTCTGGATCCAGACCACCAGGCCGCCCGCCGCGCGAATGGCGGCCGCGAGCCGGTTCACAGCCGGCACGATGCGCGGCGCCATCGCACAGACCGCATGGCCATGCGCGATGTCCATATAGGCGTTCTGCATGTCCACCACGACAAAGGCCGTGCGCTGGGCCTGCAGCGTGGCGAAAGGGTGGGGCGTGCCGCAGCGGGCCTCGACCCTGGCCGCCAGTTCAGGCGGGATACGGAAGGGGTGCATGCGGCAAGCCTAGGCCAGCGGTGCATCCAGGGAAATCGGCCGCACCGCCAGATCATTGGTCATCCATGCGCGACATGCCTGCCGCTTGGCCCACATGCCCTGCCGGCCGCCCCGCCTTGCGTCAGGCCCGGCGGGCGATCGCCCAGCAGCCCAGCAGCACCACCGCGCCGCCGGCCAGCACGCGCCATTCCGGCACCTCGCCCAGCAAAGCCGCGCCGGCCAGCGCCGCGCCCAGCGGCTGCAGATAGCCCACGATGCTGGCCTGGCCAGCCGTGGCATGACGCAGCGTGCGCACGAAGATGGTCAGCGGAATGGCCGAGGCGATGATCGCCGTCAGCGCCAGCACCGCCCAGATCCCGGGCGGCGCCACGAAGCTGCCCGGCCCGGCGATGGCCAGCGCCAGCAGCGTCGCCGGCACGGCGTAGGAGATCTGTTGCAGCACGATCATCAGCGCGCCGGCATCGGGCCTCGCCCAGCGCATGTAGCAGGTGGCGCAAGCGTAGCAGAACGCCACGCCCAGCATCAGCAGCACGCCCTCCAGCGTCGCACCACCGGTCAGCGCCGATGGCCCGAGGATGACGGCAACGCCGGCCAGGCCCAAGGCCAGGCCGAGCAGCCGTGCGCGGGTCAACGCCGCCTCGCGCAGGAAGAAGGCCGCAAGCAGCGCGATGAACAGCGGCGTGGTGGCCTGGGTCAGCGCGGCCGGCAGGCTTTCGATGCGTTGCAGCGACATGCCGTTGAGGATGTTGGGCACCAGCCCGTTCATCAGCCCCAGCACCAGCGCATGCCGCCACACCTGGCGGAACCCCGCCCAGGCCGCGCCCGCCACCCACAGGAACAGCAGCAAGGCACCGGCCGCGATGAACCCGCGCGCCGCCGTCATCGCCACCGGCGACATTTCCGCCACGATGATGCGCACCAATGGGAAAGACATGCCCCACAGCGCGGAAATCAGCATGAGATTCCCGAGAATGCGCCCCTGCGTCACCCGGGGCGTCTGCGATCGATGATCGAGGTTGTCAGCCGCGAGACGCAGTTCAGCTTGCCATCGGATTTGCGCCGCATCTCGATGTTCCAGACATGCACGCTGCGGCCGACGCGCACTGGCCGGCATTCGGCCAGAACCGTGTCGCCCCTGGGCACCGGCAGCAGATGGTTGGCGTTGATCTCGAGGCCGACAGCGCCCTGGTGCTCCTCGCAGCACAGCACAGAAGCGACGGAGCCTAATGTCTCGGCAAGCACCACCGAAACCCCGCCATGCAGGATGCCGAAGGGCTGGACATGCCGTTCATCGACGTCCATCTCCCCCTTGATAAAGTCGTCACCGACTTCCGTGATGCGGATGCCCAGCAAGCCGTTCACGGTGTTCGGCTGGCGGCTATGGATCTCGGTGATGTCGGGTGGGCGTTTCCAAATGGGCATGTCTGTCTCCGTCGACGCAGAGCCTGGGAGGTCTCGGCGGCATGTCAACCACAAGGGGATCGTTGCCCGATTGACACAGCCTGCATCAAGCGGCCAAACCCCGCCATCGGGCGCCCTGCCGGCCGCCACTGCATCGGAGGCCAGCCTGTCTTGCATGTGATGCTTGACATTTCCCGTCTCTTGTCCTCCGCGTGGCGAGGCTATCCGTCAGGCATAGACAGGGTGGAATACGCCTATGCGCGGCATTGGCGGGACGCCCCGGCGGGTCAATTCTCCTTTGTGGCGTCGAGCCTCGCGGGCGGTTTCCAGCCGTTTCCGCGGCGCCTGGCCTGCGGCCTGCTCGATGCGCTGGTACAAAGCCTGACCGAGGGCGGGAATGGCGGCCCCGGGCATGTTCGTGCCCGGGCGCTGGCCGCGATCGGGCATGCGCTGCTGCTCTCGCGCACCGGCAGCCGGGCGCTGGCGCGCCACGTCAGGAACACGCCCGGCACGGTCCTGGTCGCGGTATCGCATCGCTCGATCGGGCAAGCGCGCGCGATCGAGGCGCTGCGCGCAGCTGGCGCCGCCTTTGTGCCGCTGATCCATGACCTGATCCCGCTGACCCATCCCGAATACAGCCAGCCCGATGCTGGTGTGCGACACGGCGCCATGCTGCACACCATCTCGCGCGTAGCGGATGCGGTCATCGTGAACAGCGGCGCCACGCAGCACGCACTGGCGGAATGGATGGGCCGCAACGCTCTGCGCTGCCCACCGCTGACCGTCGCGCCGCTCGGCTTCGACCTGCCCGATATGCAGCCCGATGCCTGCCAGCGCCCGCGCGAACCTTACTTCGTGATGCTCGGCACCATCGAACCGCGCAAGAACCACATCTTCCTGCTCTCCCTCTGGCGTGACCTGCATGCCGAATTCGGCCAGGCCGCGCCGCGGCTTATGATCATCGGTCGCCAAGGCTGGGAAAGCGAAGCGGTGAAGCGCATGCTCGCACGCCGCCAGGGCTTCGACGGTCTTGTGGAGGCACGCGGCCGCGTCTCCGACCAGGACATCGCCTGGCTGCTGGGCGGCGCGCGGGCGCTGCTCTTCCCCAGCATGGCGGAGGGCTACGGCATTCCCCTGGTGGAAGCACTCTCACTGGGCATTCCGGCGATCGGTTCGGATATTCCAGCGCTGCGGGAAGTGGGCGGTCAGGTGCCTGAACTGCTGCACCCGCTGGATGGTCCCGGTTGGCGCCAGGCCATCCTGGACTATATGCAGCCGGACAGCAGCCGCCGGCGTGCACAACTGGAACGCCTGGCCGGCTGGCGCAGGCCCGACTGGGACGATCATTTCCGCATGGTGGAAGGCGTCATGAAGGGTGCGGTGCAGGAACGGAATCGCCCCACTAGAGACCGTAGCATTGAATTGTCGGGGCAGGGCACGGTTGCGACGGTTGGCCGGGCCGTGTCATGAGCCATCCGATGGTTCTGACCCCAGTCCGTTACCATTTGCCGAATCCGGAACAATTTAGCGCCCAATGAGCCGAACGACCCTCCCCGTCGCCGAGACCGCCCCTATTGCTGTCGTCGGCCTCGCCTGCCGCCTCCCCGGCGCACCGGATCTCGACGGCTTCTGGCGCCTGCTGAGCGAGGGCCGCGATGCCGTGACCACGGTCCCGGCGGACCGTTTCAACCATGCGGCGTGGCTGCACCCACGAAAAAGTGAACCCGGCAAGACCTACACCTTCGCCGCAGGCACGCTGGGCGATGTCTTCGGCTTCGACCACACGGCCTTCGGCCTCTCGCCGCGCGAAGCCGCCGAGATGGACCCCCAGCAGCGGCTGATCCTGGAATTGACACGCGAGGCCTTCGAAGATGCCGGCTGGCCGGAAGCCGCCGTCGCGGGCCAGCGCGTGGGCGTCTATATGGGTGCCAGCACGACCGATTACGGGGATTTGCGGCAGTTCGACCCCTCGGGCGCGGATCGCTACATGATGACCGGCGGCGCGCTGTCCATCGTGGCCAATCGCGTCACCAACATCTTCGATTTGCGCGGCCCGGCACAAACCATCGACACCGCCTGCTCCTCGGCGCTGGTCGCACTTCACCACGCGGCGGAAGCTCTGCGGCACGGGCGCATCCCGGCCGCGGTGGTCGGCGGCGTGAACATGCTGTTGAGCCCGTTCCCGTTCGGCGGTTTTGCGCGCGCCTCCATGCTCTCGCCCACCGGCCGCTGCCACGCCTTCGACAGCCGCGCAGATGGCTATGTGCGCGCGGAAGGCGGCGTGGTCGTGGTGCTCAAGCGCCTGGCGGACGCGCAGCGCGATGGCGACACCATCCATGGCGTGATCCTGGGCTCGGCGGTGAATGCGGCCGGGCGCACCGTGGGCCTGTCGCTGCCCAACATGGCTGCCCAGGCCACGCTGCTGGAAGAATTGCTGGACGATGCCGGCGTGGCGCCCAGCCGCATTCGCTATTTCGAAGCGCACGGCACCGGCACCGCCGCCGGCGACCCGATCGAGGCCGGGGCCATCGGCCGCGCTGTGGCCAGCCGTCGCGGCAAGGCCGCACCGCTGCTGCTGGGCTCCGCCAAGACCAATATCGGCCATACCGAAGCCGCTTCCGGCCTGGTGGGCCTGGCCAAGGCGCTGCTGATCCTGAAGCACGGCCAGGTGCCGCCCAGCCTCAACTACGAGCAGCCCAACCCGAACATCGATTTCGCCAAGCTCGGCATGCAGGTGGCAACGAAGCTGCAACCGCTGCCCTCGGCCGAGAATGCGGTGATCGGCGTCAATAGTTTCGGGTTTGGCGGCACCAATGCAGGCGTGCTGGTGGCCGGCGCGCCGACGCCACGCAAGGCGCGCAGCGCGCCGGCCCGCGTCAGCAAGCTGCCGCCACTGCTGCTCTCCGCGCGCTCCGAAGGCGCGCTGGCCGGCCTGGCCGAGGGCTGGGCCGCCGCACTGGACGGGGCCACCACCGCCCAGGCCGCCGCAATGATACGCGGCCAGGCGCATCACCGTGACCTGCTGTCGCAGCGGCTTGTCGTGCGCGGCGCCAAGC
>JAPLOK010000051.1 GCA_026400775.1 Alphaproteobacteria bacterium
CGGCCAACGACATGGGCGGCGTGGCGGTGGCGGAAGGCGCGGGCGGCATCCCCATGCGACCGCTCCTGGCCATTCTGCAGGACGCCGGGATCACCCGCCTCGCCGCGCTGAAGATCGACATCGAGGGGCATGAGGACCAGGCCCTGCTGCCCTTCTTCGCCGATGCGCCCGATTCGCTGCTGCCGCGCCGCATGGTGGTGGAGTTGGACCGCGGCATTCATGCCAACACGCCCGGCTGCCTCGCCGCCTTCGCCGCGCGCGGCTATCGGCGCATCGACCAGACAAATGGCAACAGCATGTGGGCGCGGGACTGACGTTCAGGCGCGCTCCACCCGCGTCAGCCAGCAGCCAGGCCGCGCGGTGTGGATGTTGACGAAGGCCACGCGCGGGTCGGCCAGCCGCTCGCGCAATGGCCCTTCCGCCGCATCACCTTGCAGCACCACGCCCAGGTCGTAGATGCACATCCCGTCCTTGTCGTAGTGGCGCAGCGAGATGATGGAATTCTCCGTCACCGTCTGCGGCAGGCGGTCCTCCTCCACCCGCGCCGCGCAGTCATGCGCGTGCAGGAACACTGGTGAAGGCGTCCAGTAAGGCCCCATCGGCGCGGGCAGATTCCAGCTGGCCAGCAGCATCGTCTCGCCAGGTTCGCCCAGCCGCAGGCAGGCGCGGCAGGGAAAACCCGGCCCATCCACGGGGCGCACATGCACAGCCCCCCCACGGTCATCGATGCGCGTCGCGCGGAAGCGGCTGGCGGAAGCGCGGTCCATGGGCATGCAGCGGAAGCGTGTCATGGACTGCTTGTGCCATGCCGCGCGCGGCGCCGCCTTCCGGAAATTGCGCTTGCATCGCGCCGTCATTGCGCGCATATGCGGCCAGTCGACGGGGGAAACCCCGCCGCGTCTGGCCGCGTGAATGGGGCGGGGTTCGCCCTTTGCCCTGCCGGACGCCTCTCCTGGACAACCCTTCGGTTCGCCCCGCCACGCGGGCGCCCCGCATCACCGGCCGGCACATCGCGCCCGCCTATACGGATGCTTGTTCCTCTCATGTCATTTCTTGAACTCGGCCTGTCCGAGCCTTTGCTGCGCGCTCTCTCGCAGGAGGGTTATACCGAACCCACGCCCATCCAGCTGCGCACCATCCCGGCCGCACTCGCCGGCCGCGACATCCTGGGCATCGCCCAGACCGGCACCGGCAAGACGGCCGCCTTCGGCCTGCCGCTGCTGCATCGCCTGGCCGCAACCCCCGGCCGCCCGCCGCGTGGCGGCTGCCGCGCGCTGATCCTTTCGCCCACGCGCGAATTGGCCAGCCAGATCGCTGACAGCCTGAAGGCCTATGGCCGTCATTTGGGTCTCTCCATTGGCGTCGTCTTCGGCGGCGTGCCGCATGGCGCGCAGCGGCGTTTGCTGGGTGCGGGCGTGGATGTGCTGGTGGCCACGCCTGGCCGCCTGCAGGACCATATCGATGCCGGCGATGCGCGCATGGACCATGTGCAGTTCTTCGTCCTCGATGAGGCCGACCAGATGCTGGACAAGGGCTTCTGGCCTGCCGTGCGCCGGCTGTTGCCCCGCCTGCCGAAGGAACGGCAGACGATGTTCTTCTCGGCCACCATGCCGACCGAAGTGTCGAAGCTTTCGGGCGAGATTCTGCGCAACCCCGAACGCGTGGAAGTCACCCCCGTCGGCACGCGCGCCGAACGCGTGGACCAGTCCGTCATCCTGATCGAGCAGGACCGCAAGCGGACCCTGCTCGCCGTGCTGCTGCAACAGCCGGGCGTGGAGCGCGCACTGGTCTTCACCCGCACCAAGCACGGCGCGGACAAGGTGGTGCGCAACCTGGAGATGGCCGGCATTCCGGCCGTCGCCATCCATGGCAACAAGTCCCAGGGCCAGCGTGAGCGGGCGCTGGACGCCTTCAAGCGCGGCACCGCACCGGTGCTGGTGGCGACCGACATCGCCGCCCGCGGCATCGATGTGGAAGCGGTCACACACGTCATCCAGCACGACATGCCCGACACCGCCGAGGCCTATGTCCACCGCATCGGCCGCACCGCGCGCGCGGGTGCCTCGGGCATCGCCATCGCGCTGTGCAGCAATGACGAGCGCGACCAGCTGAAGGATGTGCAGAAGCTGATCCGTCAGGAGATCCCGACCAAGGACATGCGCAACAGCATCGACGCGCCGAAGGAACGCGCGGCCCCCGCACCGGGTCGCGTGCGGCCGCATGGCCAACCGCAACGCGGCAGGCCGCCGCAGCGGCAGCAGCGGCGCGCGAGCGGCGGCGGGCGGGGTTAACCCAGCAGGCTCCTGAGCCAGGCTCCGGCCGCCGCCACCGATTGAGGCAATAGGCGCGCCAGTAGAAGTCCATTTTGGCCAGCGTCAGCCCATAGCCATCGGCGAATTCACGGTAGCTCGGCGTGGTCAGCACATGGTCGAAGACGCCGTAGTTCAGCAACAGGCCGGCCAGCTTCGGCCCGCCGGAATCACGCGCCATCAGCCCGACCGCGGCGGCGAGATTCCCGCCCGCGCTGTCACCGCCCACCACCACCGGGCCATCCACGCGGCGCACGACATCCATGCATTCATGCAGCGCATGCGGGAAGATCACTTCCGGTGACAGCGCGTAATCCACGAGCAGCACGGTGCAGCCGGCGCTGGCTGCGTATTCGCGCGCCAGCCGGTCATGGCTGTCGATGCTGCCCCAGACCCAGCCGCCGCCATGCAGATAGACCAGCGTGCCGCGCGGCGTGCCCTGCGGCCGATGCTCGCGCAGCAACAGCCGCCGTCCGCGCACCGACCACCAAAATTCGCTCGTGGACGCCATCACCGGCCCGCCCGCATTCAGCGGCGCGGATTGCAGGTCATTGATGCGCCGCGGCTCATCGAAGGGCGCGCCGCGCGGGTCGGAGGGGATGACCAGCGCCGGCCATTGCTGCGCGCGCAGCGCCAGCGCCTCGGTATAGGCGCGCATATCGGCGTCCATGCGTGGGTCCATCTCTCAGCCCTCCGAACGCCGCGCGATTGCCTCGCCCAGCACCACCACATCGCGCTTGGCGTCATCGCCGGCGCAGACCTCCTCCATGGTGGCGCGCGTGGCGGCCGCCACCGGCGAATAGACGCCCTGCCCGGCCAGCGTCTCCGCCGCCAGGCGCAGATCCTTCAGCATCAGTTCCGCGCGGAAGCCCGGCGTGAAGCGTTCATCCATCCAGCGCAGCGCGTGGTTCGCCAGCACCGCCGATTGCGCCGAGCCACCCAGCAACGCCTGCCGCATCACGCGCGGGTCGAGCCCCGCCTTGCGGCCCATCACCAGCGCCTCGAACACCGCATGCATGGTGCCCGCGATCATCAGCTGGTTGGCAGCCTTGCAGACCTGGCCGGCACCTGGCCCGCCCAGCCGCGTGATGGTCTGGCCCACCGCCGCGAAGACCGCGCGCGTGGCGGCGAAACCGGCCTCATCGCCGCCCACCATGCAGGTCAGGGTGCCGTCGATCGCGCCCTGCGGTCCGCCCGAGACCGGGCTGTCCAGCAGGGTCACGCCCTGCGCCGCCAGGCGCTGCGCAAAGCCCTGCGTGGCGGCCGCCGAGATGGTCGAGAAATCGATCACCACCGAACCCGGCGCCGCGCCCTCGGCGATGCCGCCAGCGCCGAACAACACGCGCTCCACATCCGGCGTGTCGGGCACGCAGAGCCCGATGCAGGCCGCACCCCGCGCGGCCGCGGCGGCGCTGTTGGCCCAGTCGGCGCCAGGCAGGTCCTTGCGCGTGCGCGAATGCACGGCCAGCGGAAACCCTGCCTTCAACAGGTTCGCGGCCATCGCATGGCCCATCACGCCCAGGCCCACAAAAGCCAGCCGTGCCGGCGGTTCGATCGGGTTCATTGTCTCACCATCCATGATGCCGGCTGCAGCCGGCGGGAATGCCCGCCCCCACCAAGCAGTCGCGCAAGCGCTCCCAGTCGGCCGGGCGTGCTATCGGGAAGATGTGCAGGAGCCAGTGGCCGACGGCCTCGTCAGTTGCTTCCTCGCACCCGAACCAATTGGCGCGTGCCGCAGCGAGGCATTGCCGCGCCATCTCCTCGGCCTCGCGCTGCCGCCCGACCTGGTGCAGGGCGGCAGCGTGCAAGCCTTGGTGCCACACCGCGGGGATTGGGATGTGCGTGGCATATTCCGCGGCCAACTCGCCATCGCCGCGCAGAAAAGCGATGGTGGCATGATACGCCCAATGTTTCGGGAAGGGCGGCCCCGTCAGCGCCATCGCACCATCGGCGAGCATTCTCGCGGTCGCCTGATCACCCATGTACCCGCACAGCAAGGCCGCCCCCAGCAGCGACCAGGGGTCCAGCGGATTGAGCCGTGCCGCTTCGTCGACATGGCTCCTCGCACGCTCGTAGCGCTTGGCCAGCGCCAGGGACCAGCCCAGGCTGAGATGCGCGCGGCTGTCAGCGGGATCGAGTTCGACCGCCCACTCTGCACGTTGGATGGCGCGACGCTCGATCTCCCGCGCGCGGCGCAGGCCGGGATGGACGAAGTGCTGGGCATTGTCCATCCTCGCGAGGCTCGACCACGGCGGCGAGTAGTCCGGCGCTGCGCGCGTAGCCGCGAGGAACAGCGCCTCGGTGCGCTTCCAGTCCTCCGGTTGGAACATCTGGAGCATGGAGATGCCGCGCAACCACTGGTCATGCGGGGCAAGATCCGTATCGGGCGACGCGGCGGTCTGAGCACGGCGGGCCGTGGCGACGCTGGCCAGCGTCGAGAGCGCGGTCTGGCTGACCACGCGCTGGCGCACGCGGTACCAGCCTTCCAGCGTCAACTCACAGCGATCCGACCACAGGACGAGGCGCGTGTCCTCATCTCGCAGCGTGAGCACCAGCACCAGGCTGCCGTCGGTCTGCAGGCCCGAGACATTGAGCGAAATGCGGGTGGCGACACTGGCAAGCGCCGCCTCCGGCACCGTATCGCCATCGACCACGTACCATTGGCGGAACCGGGTCAGGCAGGCGATGAGTTCCTCACGGAAGCCGCGCAGCAGATGCAGGCTGTCCCGCGTCACCCCATCCTCCGGGAAGCGCGGCACGATGATCGCCAGGCGCACCGGTTTGGGGCGCGGAGCTGCCAGCGCGGGCGCCGCATCGGCGCTCTTGATTTCGGCGATCAGGGCCTGGGTCTGCGCCGAGGGCTCCATGTCATGCTCGGCGCCCAGCGCATCCCACAGCGTCTCATAGGCACGCAGCGCGCCGGCGGTATCACCGGCCGCGTGCGCGGCCTGCATCAGCAGCCGGCAGGCAACCTCATGCGTGGGATCGAGGTGGAACAGCGTGGCGGCGAACGCCCGCTTGTCCGCGGCGTTTTCCAGCATGGCCTCCAGCAGGCGGGACCATTGCCGCGCGAGGCCCCGGCGCAGGCCGAGCAGCCAGGGGCGCATGGCGGCAACGAGATCCTCGAAGCCCTCCAGCAGCGTCTCCGACAGGCGCGGCACGTCGTGCAGCAGCGGAAGGATTTCGCCTGCATTCAGCGCCTCCTGCACGGCGCGCAGATCGGTCTGCACATCCTCCAGCAGCAGCATGTCGCGCTGGGCGACGAAGCCGGCACCGTCGGGCAGGCTTTGGCGCAGTTCCAGGATGGTCTGGCGCAGCGTCGCACGCGCGCGGTCGTCTTCGCTTTCGCTCCACAGCAGGCCTGCGATGCGCGCGCGTGATTCGCCGCCGCGTGCGCCGAGTGCGAGGCAACCCAGCAGCGCCTGCGCCTTGCGGTTCTTCAGCCGCAACGGTGTCTCGCCGAGCCACACCTCGAAGGGACCCAGCAACCGCAGCCGCAAGCGCGCGCCACCGACGAAATTCCACGGACGATCAAGCATCGTATGCCAAACGTAGCACCCGCCTCAACGCTGGCAAAGTTGAACCGCGCCGGATGGCTGTCGAAATGCTGTCGAGCAGCGCATCCATCGCGCGCTGGAAGCCCGGGCCATCGGCGTATCCATCCGGCTCGCCGGTGCGTTCCATGAAGCGGCGCCAGACCGGCATGGCCATGCCGGCGCGGAAGCGGTCGTGCAGATAGGCGATCATCTCGGGCGACATGCCGGCCGGGCCGACCCAGCCCTTCATGTTCTCGACCAGCACCGGCAGGCCATGCTCGGCCAGCGTCGGCACCGCCGGATAGCCGGGCGAGCGCTCGGGCGAGGCGACGGCGATCGGCACCAGATCGCCCGACTGCGCAAGCCCCGCCATTTCCTCGGGCGCCAGGCAGGCCATGTCCACCGTGCCCGCCAGCACCGCCTGCGCCGAAGGCCCGCCGCCGGCGAAGGGCACATGGGTGAACTCCACGCCGGCGCGGCGTTCCAGCAGCACGAAGAGGGAATGCGACAGCGTGCCCACGCCCGAGGAGGCGTGCGTCACGCGTCCCGCACCGGCGCGCGCGGCCGCCAGCATGGCCTGGACATCGGCGAAGCGGCCGCGCCGCGTCACGATGAACTGGTTGTGCCGCGTCAGCCGGATCACCGCGGAAAAGCCGCGGCGCGGGTCGTAGGGCACCTCGCGATGCGCGGGGATTGAGGTGCTTTCGGAGCCGCCGGCCAGCAGCAGCGTGTGCCCATCCGGCGGCAGGCGGGCGACCTGTTCGGCGGCCAGCGCGCCGCCCGCGCCGGGGCGGTTGATGACCACCAGCGGCACGGGAAACAGTGGCTGGCAGGCCTCGGCGATGGTGCGGGCGATGATGTCGCTGCCGCCGCCAGGCGCGAAGCCGGCGATCAGCTCGATACGACGGGTGGGCGCCCATTGCGCGCGGGCGGCGGCGGGGATCAATGCTGGCAGGGCAAGCAACAGGCGGCGCGTTTGGATGGTCAGCTCCCTATGGTTTCTAGGACCATTTCATCAGGGTAATGAAAAATGCACAAGGTTCATTTTTCATACGCGTGGAACAGCGCGGGCGATAGCGCGTGGACCACGGCGGGGGCGAGATGCACGTGGTCTGCGGGGTTCAGCACGGCGGTCTTGTGGCGCACCAGGTGCAGCGCGAGTTCCATCCGCACCATGTCCAGCATGGCGGCGCGGGCGGCGGCGTCACCGCGGGCGCGGCGGCCTTCGAGCGCATCGGCCAGCGTGGCCGATGCGACGCTCAAGAACGGCGCTTTTCCATCGCGTTTCGCAGCAGCGCGAGGCCGCGATACATCCCATGCACCATCTTCGAGTAGGGCATCACCAGGAAGAAGGCGATGACCAGGCCGATATGGATCACCAGCAGGCTGCCCATCACGCCGGTATGCCGCAGCGCCAGCAGC
>JAPLOK010000288.1 GCA_026400775.1 Alphaproteobacteria bacterium
CATCGACATCCAGGAATCGCTGCGCACGCACAACCTGGCCTATCCGCCAGGCCGGCAGATGCATTTCCGGATCGGCATCGCCATCGGCGACGTCGTTGATCGTGACGGCGATCTGCTGGGTGACGGCGTGAACATCGCCGCCCGCCTGCAAGTCCTGGCCGAGCCCGGTTCGCTTTGCGTCGCGCGCAACGTGCAGGAAGCGATCGCGAACAAGATGTCCGTCTCGTTCCGCGACCTGGGCCGCCGGGAGGTGAAAAACCTCCCCTACCCCGTGCATGCCTTCCAGATCGCGGTCGGCGGGCTGGGCGCGAAGGCCGGCGGTCGGCGGATCCCCGGGCGATGGGCGGTGCCATCCTCAGCCCGCTGGCTTGCGACCGGGATGGCGATCGCGGCCGGCGGCGCCGGGCTGTATTGGCTTGGCCGTGCCGAGCAGGCGAGAACCCCGATCAACGTCATGGCGCTGCTGCCGACACCGCCGGAGCCTGGCGCCGGCGAGCGGGCCGAGGCGCTGACGCCCGCACAATCCTATGAACGCCTCACTGGGGCGGGCGGGCTGCTGCGCGAACCATCGACGGCGGCGGAATTCTACCACAATGCGCGGCTCTTCGAGGCGCGCGGCGAAAGCGCCAATGCCAGGCGGGCCTATCTGGCCCTGACGGCACTTGGCGGCGAGCATATCGACCCGCTGCTGCGCCTGGCCGCGCTGATCCGCGCGCAGGATGGGCGCGCCGGCGCGCGCGAAATTTTCGTCGAACTGGCAGCCGGCCCTAGCCGCGCAGCGCGCGCCGTGTATGCGCAGCAGTTCGACGGCGCCGAGCGCCTGCGGCGCATCGCGACCCTGGCCGAGCAGGAGCCACGGTTCGGCCCGATCCACGCCTTGCTGGCCATCGAGTTCGGTGAGGATCGCCAGAACACCCAGACGATCGAGGAAAAGCGCCGCGAAAGGGCCGCCATCGCGCGCTTCCTCGCAGCCGATCGCGAGGGCGAACTGGTTCCCTATTTCCTCGACCAGAGCGTGCTCGCGCAATGGCTCGACCGCGCGCAGCGCCGGGCCGAAGCACTGGCCGCCTATTTCACCGACCAGCGCGACGCGGTCTCGGCGCATTTCTCGCGCAACAATGCGGGCTGGATCGGCAGCATCGTCGCGCCGGAACCCACGACGCTGCTGGAGTACCGCATTGGCGATGCGCAGGAATTCCAGTCCACAGGCTTTCTCCGGGTGGCCGATCCGCGCACCGGCCGGCCGATGCCCAGCCCCAGCTTCTCCCTGCCGCCAGAGACCGGCCCTACCAGCATCGCCTTGCGCTACGCCGATGCGAACGGCACCCAATCGCCTGTGACCACGCTCGCTTTCGATCCGCGCATCGCGCTGGCGCGCGGCCTGCGCGAACAGCTGGAACGCATGCCACAGGCGTGGCTCAGCTTCAGCGGCAGCGCGGCCAGCCTGCATGTGAATATCGTGCAGCTGGTCAGCCATCGCTGCGCCATCGAGCGGGTGGAGATCGGCTTCGATGGCCAGGAGCCGGCGCGGCAGGTCACGCTGCCACCCTGCGACCCGGCCAATCCCTTTGTCGTGCCAAACGCCGCAGCGGTGCGGCTGGCGCTGCCGCCGTGGACTCGCAGCGTGTCGCTGCGCCTGACCTTCATTGGCGGCGAGCAATCGGCGGTGCTGCGCTTCGCGCGACCTGACTGAAGTCGTGCGCCAGGTGCGCCAGCGCACAGCACGGCCCGGCATCGCTGACTACAGATGCGCATCCGGACAGTGTCACTGCCCGGCGCCCCGCCTCCGCATCGCGTCCCTGCCCCATTGCGGCGCGGAGGCGGGCATCCAGCAACGCCGGCGGCCACGCCGCCCATAGGCGCCGGACAGCCCGACGCACGGAGATCGCCATGTCGATGAAGCCTGCCACCCGCCTTCTGCTGCTTGCGGCCGTCACGATCTGCGGCGTCATCGCGGCCTCGCCGGCCAGCGCCTATGCGGTCATCTGCCGCAGCGGGCAGTGGGACGTCGATTCACGCGATGATGCGCAGCTGCGCATCGCCTTCGGCACCAGCTTCTGCACCATCCGCCGCTTCAGCTTCCGCTCCCACGCCGAGGACTTCGCGCGCAGCAACGGGATGCTGCCCGGGCGCGCCTGCTCATGCCGCTGAGGGAAGTGCCCGAGCCGGCAGATCGCCGCCTGCGCCGCCTGGTGCTGGTGCCGGCCGTCATGCTCGGGCTGTCCTTCACCTCGCAGGCTTCGGCGCAGCATGGCCGCTTCTCGGCGCCGCTCGCGTCGCTCGGCTCCTGGACCGCCTTCTGCGATGAGGATGGCGGCTGCGGATTGGCCAATGCCTCGATGCGGCGCGAGCCACGCGCGAGCGATCCTGATGGCGCGAATGCCTGGGTCTGCGTCTGGCTCGGCCCACTCGGCGATGCCGATGCCGTGCTGTCGATCCGGCTGGAGACGCCTGCGCCTGCCGCGGCAGGCCCTGAGGCGATCGTGATCGAAAGCGATGCCGGGCCGCTCGGCACCGCACAGCGCATGGAGGACGGCCGGCATGAAATCACCGGCGCCGCCGCGGCGGAGATCGCGCAGCAGCTGCGCGAAGGGCGCGAACTGCTGCTGCGCGAGGCGGATGGCGGGCCGGTCCGGGAACGCCTGTCACTGAGGGGGTTTCGCGAGGGCCTGGCCTATGCGCTCGGCAAGCGTGCGGCCCCGGCGCCGCAGCATCATGCGCTGTGTCGGTGCCTTCCGGCTCAGGGGGCATGCGCTCCCTGCCGGTGCCACATTGAAACGAGCGCGGGTTCGGTGCGGCCACGGCAATTGGCCTCCATCGTCGATCACGACACGGTCGGGCCCGGCTTCACCAATCTGGTCGTTGATCCATCGCGCGGTCGGATCGAGGATCTGTTCAAGATTCGCGGCGGCAATGATTGCGGCACGCGGCGCGCATGGGTGTGGAATGGCGGCCGGTTTGTGCTGGCCTCGGAACACACCATGCCCGACTGCTTCGGTGCCCGTCACGGGCAATGGCTGCGCATGTCGGCCACCCCGGTGCGCGGCGAGCCACGGCCGGGCAGGCGCCCATGCTGAACCAGGCGCAAGGTGCGCCCATCAACTCGATTGCAGAGCAATAATCTCCCCGGCAACACGCTCCGGCGCCGCAGCATCATGCGCTGTGTCGGTGCCTTCCGGCTCAGGGGGCATGCGCTCCCTGCCGGTGCCACCGCGCAGAAGCTCCATCACTCGCCCGCCGAAGGCACCGCAGCCCGGCTGGCCTGCGCCACCTCTCCCGGCCGCCGCGCGCGGAAGATGCGCAGCACCAGAACGAAGAACACCGGCACGAACAGCACGGCGAGCACCGTCCCCGCGACAACACCGCCAATCACGCCGATGCCGATCGCATTCTGCGCGCCTGAGCCTGCGCCGGTGGCGATGGCCAGCGGCACGACGCCGAGCGTGAAGGCGAGCGATGTCATGATGATCGGGCGCAGGCGCTGGCGCGCCGCCTCCTCGGCCGCGTCCATCAGTGAAAGCCCGCGGTTGAAGCCGTCACGCGCGAATTCCACGATCAGGATGGCGTTCTTGGCTGTCAGCCCGATTGTCGCCAGCAGGCCGACCTGGAAATACACGTCATTGGACAGGCCGCCGAACAGTGTGGCGAGCACGGCCCCCAGAACGCCCAGCGGCACCGCCTGCATCACGGCGGTCGGGATCGACCAGCTTTCGTAGAGTGCTGCCAGACACAGGAACACCACCATCAGCGACAGCGCATAGAGCGCCGGCGCCTGGCCTGCCGATTGCCGTTCCTGGAAGGAAATCCCGCTCCACTCGTAGCCGAAGCCCGCGGGCAATTGCGCAACAAGGCGCTCCATCTCGGCCATCGCCTCGCCGGTCGTGTAGCCTGCGGCCGGCAGGCCCTGGATCTCGCGGGAGGCGATGCCATTGAAACGTTCCAGTCGCGGCGACCCGAAGGCCCATTCGGTGCGGCCGAAGGCGGAGAACGGCACCATCTGCCCTTGCGCGTTGCGCACGAACCATCTGTCGAGGTCGCCCGGCGTCATGCGCGCATCCTGATCGCCCTGCATGAAGACCCGCTTGACCCGCCCACGATCCATGAAGTCGTTGACGTAGGTCGCGCCCCAGGCCGTGGCCAGGGTGGTGTTCACCTCGGTGACGGAAAGCCCAAGGGCGCTGGCGCGTTCCCAATCCACGATCAGGCGGAACTGCGCCTCGTCATTCAGGCCATTGGCGCGCACCCGCGTCAGCACCGGGCTGGCCGAGGCCAGGCGAAGCAACTGGTCGCGCGCCGCCATCAGCGCGGCATGGCCCTGGCCGCCACGGTCGAGAAGCTGGAACGAAAAGCCGGTGGCGTTGCCCAGTTCTCGCACGGCGGGCGGCGAGGAGGCGATGATCAGCGCGTCCTGATAGCCGCCGAAACGCGCATTGATCCGCGCCGTCAGGGCCTGGACAGTGTTCTCCGGTCCACGCCGCACATCCCAGTCGCGCAGGGTGATGAAGCCCAGGCCCGAATTCTGGCCGCGGCCGCCGAAGCTGAACCCATTGATCGCGAACAGGTTGTCGACCACGCCGGCCTCCTCCTCCCGCAGGTAGCGGCCCAATTCGTTCAGCGCTTGCTGGGTGCGGTCGGCGGTCGCACCCGGCGGCGCGGTCACCTGCGCGAAGGCGATGCCCTGGTCCTCATTCGGGAGGAAACCGCCAGGCACCCGCATGAAGGCGTAGCCCAGGGCGCCCAGCAGCGCGACATAGATGAGCATCATCCGCACCGGCCTGCGCATACTGGCGCGCACGCCACCCACATAGCCGCGCGTTGTCCGGTCGAAGCTGCGGTTGAACCAGCCGAAGAAGCCGCGCGTGCCCTGGCCCGGCTTGTGCGGCTTCAGCATGGTGGCGCAGAGCACAGGCGTGAAGAAGATGGCGACCAGCACCGACAGGGTCATGGCGGTGGCGATCGTCACCGGGAATTGCCGATAGATGACGCCCACCGATCCACCGAAGAAGGCCATCGGCAGGAACACCGCCGAGAGCACCAGGCCGATGCCGATCAGCGCGCCGGTGATCTGGTCCATGGATTTCCGCGTGGCCTCGAGCGGGGAGAGGTGATCCTCCGCCATCACGCGCTCGACATTCTCGACCACCACGATGGCGTCATCCACCAGCAGGCCGATGGCGCGCTGAAGCCCAGCGCCTGGAGCACCGCGAAAGTGCCCAGCAGCACCACCGGAATGGCCATGGTCGGGATCAGCGTGGCGCGCAGGTTCTGCAGGAACAGGAACATCACCACGAAGACCAGCGCCACCGCCTCGAGCAGCGTGATGATCACGCTCTTGATGGAGCGCTGCACGAAGGGGGTGGTGTCCTGCAGATAGGCGACCTCGAGGCCGGGCGGGAAGCTCGGGCGCAGCCGCTCGACCGTGGCGCGGACCGCCGCCGCCGTGTCGAGCGCATTGGCCCCGCTGGCCAGGCGAATACCGATACCGCTGGCCGGCCTGCCATCGAGCAGGGTGGTGATGGCGTAGTTCTCGCCACCGATCTCGATGCGCGCGACGTCGCGCAGGCGCACCTGGGAGCCGTCAGCGCGCACGCGCATCAGGATGGCGCCGAACTCCTCCACGGTCTGCAGGTAGGAAGGGCCGATGATGGTGGCATTGAGCTGCTGGCCGGGCCGGGCCGGCAGGCCGCCCATCTCGCCGCTGGAAACCTGCACATTCTGCGCCCGCACCGCAGCCGCGACATCAGACGGCGTCAGCCCGAAATTGATCAGTCGCGCGGGGTCCAGCCAGATGCGCATGGCGTATTGCGCGCCGAAGATCTGGAAATCGCCCACACCGGGCGTGCGGCTGATCGGGTCCTGCAGGTTGGTCACGAGGAAGTCGGAGATATCCAGCCGTTCCATGCGGCCGTCGGTCGAGACGAAGCCGACCACGAGCAGGAAATTGCCCGAGGATTTGACGACCCTGATGCCCTGCTGCTGCACCGCCTGCGGCAGGCGGGGAACCGCCAGCTGGACGCGGTTCTGCACCTGCACCTGGGCGGTGTCGGAATTGGTGCCCGGCGCGAAGGTCAGCTGGATGCGGGCCTGGCCATCCTTGGTGGTCTGGGAGTCGAAGAACAGCAGGTTGTCGATGCCGCTCAGCTGCTGCTCGATGACCTGCACCACCGTCGACTGGACAGTCTCCGCCGAGGCACCGGGAAAGGTGACATTGATGGAGATGGCAGGCGGAGCGATGGCCGGAAACTGCGCGACGGCCATGCTGCGCAATGCCAGCACGCCCGCCAGCATCATCCCGATGGCGATGACCCAGGCAAAGACCGGACGATCGATGAAGAAGCGTGCCACGGCTCAGCCCTAGCTTGCGGCGCGCGCGGGGGCGCGCTCGCTGGCCTGCACGCGGGTGCCGGCACGGACGCGCTGCAGGCCCTCGATCACCACGCGGTCGCCGGCCGCAACACCAGCGGTCACCAGCCAGTCATTACCGATCACGCGGCTGGCGCGCAGCACGCGCTGCTCCACCACCCCTTCGGCGTTCACCACGAAGGCCATGGGCTCGCCACGCGGCGTGCGCATGACCGCGCGCTGCGGCACCAGGATGGCGCGGTCGGTGACCCCTTCCTCCATGCGCGCGCGGACGAACATGCCGGGCAGCAGCAACTGGTCGGGATTGGGGAACACCGCGCGGATGGTGACCGAACCCGTGCCCTGATCAACGAGCACCTCGGAGAACTGGATTTCGCCGGCATGGGGATATTCGGAGCCATCCTCAAGCAACAGCCGCGCCACCACGCGGTCGGCCGAAGGGCGGCGCAGCGCCCCGCTGGCCACGTCGCGCCGCTGCTGCAGCAGCACCGAGCTTGGCTGCGTGATATCCACCAGGATCGGATCAAGCTGCGTGACCGAGACCAGCGCGGTGAGCTGGTTGGCGGTGACGAGCGCGCCCGGCGTCACGGTCGAGCGGTTCGTGCGCCCGGAAATGGGTGATGCGACGCGGGTGTAGTTCAGGTCGATCCGCGCGGTCTCGAGCGTGGCGCGGGTGGATTGGATGTCCGCCTGGGCCTGGCGCAGCGCCGCCTCGGCGTTTTCCAGGTTCTGCTCGCTGACCACCTGGGACCGCGCGAGGGAACGCAGACGATTCGCCGTGCTCGATGCCAGGCGCTCCGTCGCCTCGATGCGGGTGAGCGCCGCCTCGGCGCGCCGCACCGCGGCTTCGAAGGGAGCGGGGTCGATCTGGAACAGCGGCTGGCCGGCGCTGACGGCCTCCCCCTCTGGAACAGCGGCTGGCCGGCGCTGACGGCCTCCCCCTCGACGAACAGGCGCTCGCGCAGCACGCCGCCCACCTGTGGGCGCACCTCCGCCACGCGGAACGGCGCGGTGCGTCCGGGGAGGACGGAGCTGACAGGAATTTCCCGGCGCTCAAGCGTCTGAACGGTCACGGCGACCGCCTCGGGCGCGGGCGGCGCAGTGCTCGCCGAGGCGCGGGTTGAGTTCTCCTTGCAGCCTGTTGTGGCCGTCAGCATCAGCCCGAAGGCCAGAAGCAGGCATGCACTACCCCTGGAGGCGCGGAATATCGGCGCACATACTGGTGTCGCACCAAGCTGTTTGGGCATGGAGACTCAATTTCCGATCGGTCATCGCGTAGAGAGAACCATATGTTCGGACTCCGACCAAACTGCAAGCGACATTTCTGATTAAAGAAGTCGGTCTATGGCCAGCCTTGCCGCAGATGCCTGTTTTTTGTGCGGGCATGTTGTCAATGGCGGACGAATGCCAGGCCCGTGTGGCGGAGCAAAAGCAGGCCAGTTGCTCGCGGCGGGATGCTGGCATGATGGGTGAGCCGGTCCAGCAGCGCGCCGGTCAGCCGGTGGCCTGCGCCCAGCCTTGACTCAGGCTGCGCGCGACGGCCTGGATGCTTGTGGCCGGGACGTGGAAACGCGTCTCAACCAGACAGGGTGACATCGTGATGGCGGGCGAGGTGATGAACCACTGTCCGGCGCCATGAGCATGGCCGAACCATGTCGGAACAGAGGAGAGTGACATGTGCCGCAACACCACGACGCGACCACGTCAGGCGAGAACGCCCCAGCTCATGGCGCTTGCCGCGCTGTCCCTTGGCTCACTGAGCCTGCCCGGCCATGCCAGCGACAACCGCACGCCGGCGCGGCTGAGCGCGGCGACACCGGGCAGTTTCACCGGCGATTGCGCAAGCCTGGAGACAACGCTGTCCGGCATCCCCGGTACCACCATCACCGCCGCCAACAACCTGGCGGCCGGGGCCGTCATGGTGGGCGGGCGGCAGGTCGATGGACGGCGGGAGGGCGGCCAGCCGGTCGCTGCGCATTGCCAGGTTCTCGGCACGCTGAATGAACGAATCAGCCCGGTGGATGGGCGCGCCTATGGCATCGATTTCGAGATGCGCCTGCCCCTGCAATGGAATGGCCGCTTCTTCCACCAGGGCAATGGCGGCCTGGACGGCGTGGTGCTGCCGGCGCTGGCCGAATTCGGCGGCGGCCCGATCACTGGCGGGCTGCATCAGGGCTTCGCGGTGTTGAGTTCCAACGGCGGCAACCGCGACCGTGGCGACGCCCATTTCGGTGCCGACCCGCAGGCGCGGCTGGACTATGGCCACCAGGCCGTGGGCAGCCTGACGCCGGTGGCGCGCGAAATCATCCGCCGCGTGTATGGCAGGCAGCCTGACCGGTCGTATTTCGGGGGCTGTTCCAATGGTGGGCGCCACGCACTGGTCGCGGCGACGCGTTACTCTCAGTGGTATGACGGCATCCTGGCCGGCGCGCCCGCCTTCACGCTGCCATTGTCGTCGGTCGCCCAGTTGTGGGGCGCGCAGCGCTACCGGACGGTGGCGACCGATCCGAACAACATCGCCACCGCCTTCACCCCGGCCGAGCGCCAGGTGGTGGCCCGCGCCATCCTGAACCATTGCGATGCGCTGGATGGCGTCGCCGATGGCATGGTGCAGGACACCGCTGCCTGCCAGTCGGCCTTCGACCTGCAACGCGATGTGCCTACCTGCACCGGCGCGCGTGACGGCACCTGCCTGACCGCGGCGCAGAAGGATGTGGTGGCCGCGATCTACAATGGCGCCGTGTTGCCCGATGGGCGCCGCGTCTATTCCAGTTTCCCGTTCGATCCCGGGCTGAGTGCCGCGAACTGGGCCTTGTGGGAATTCACCCTGCCAGAGGCCCGCAGCTCTTTCTCGGTCGGCATGATCTTCAGCGCGCCGCCGCAAAACATGGCCGGCTTTGATCGTCGCGCATTCACGATGCAGCCGCTTGAGACGCTGTCCAGCCTGCCATCCAGCACCACGGCGCTGTATCCGGTGCCGGCGCTGAGCTTCATGAACCCGGTCAACCCGACCGACATGTCGGCGCTGCGCAACCGCGGTGGGCGGGTGCTGGTGTATCATGGCGTGTCGGATGCGGTCTTCTCGGTGAACACCTCGACCGACTGGTTCCGCGCCCTGGATGCCGCCCATGGCGGCACCGCGGCCGAATTCGCCCGCGTCTTTGCTGTGCCGGGGATGGCGCACTGCTCAGCCGGGCCGGCGACGGACCAGTTCGACGCGATCACGCCGCTGGTGCGCTGGGTGGAGGAAGGCATCGCACCTGACCGCATCAACGCGAGCGCCCGTGGGCCCGGCAATGCGGGGGCTGTGAACATGGAGCTTCCGGCCGGATGGTCGCCAGCCCGCACGCGGCCGCTGTGCCCCTACCCGCAAGTGGCGCGCTTCGTCACCGGCGGCGATGTGGAGAATGCGGCGAGCTTCGTGTGCAGGTAGTGCTGTCGTTGCATGCCTAGAGCACGTTCCGACCAGCCTGAAGCAAGCTGGTCGGAAGACCGTGTGGGAACAAGCGCCGAACCGCGACCCCGCCAGAGCCTGAAATACCGCTGTGATGACACGCAGAAAACCAGCGCGGTCGCGGCGTCCCGATCGGCGCCGATCATGCCCCTATTTGTTGGTCAACTCAAACAACGCATTCAAGGATTTATGGCACCTTAGGCAGGGGGCCTGGTTCGGCGCATATCCACAGGCTGGAACATCCAGGCCCGACAGCAAGCTTGCGTCGTCGCTTCGAACCGACTGCGAAGATAGTATGCTCCAAACCGCGGCCCGCCATCCAGGGACCGATGCCGGAAACCACGCTTGACGCTTGGCCGCAACCCAATGAACCTCCACCGTTCAGCAGCAAATGACAGAGTCCGCATGACCCCCAACCTCTCCAAGCGCGCCCTTCTCTCCGCCGGCGGCGCCGCCCTGGCCGCCACCGCCCTGCCTGGTGCCCGGGAGGCTCAGGCTCAGACCCCGCGCAACGCGCTGGTCATCGCGGCGACCATCGACGACCTGGTGGCGCTGGACCCGCACCACTCCTTCGAGGTGACAGGCAGCGATCTGCTGAAGAACGTCTATGACCAGCTCTTCACGCTCGACGAAACCAAGCCCACCGCCGAACTGCAGCCCGGCCTCGCGCAGAGCTTCACCGTCAGCGAGGACGGGCGAACCTTTACCTTCCAGATCCGCCAGGGCGTGCGCTTCCATTCGGGCAACGTGCTGACCGCGGCCGATGTGGTCTATTCGCTGCGCCGCCCGCTGCAGATCAACCGCACGCCCGCCTTCATGTATCGCTCCGTCGGCCTGACGCGGGACAATGTGGAGCAGACGGTGCGCCAGCTCGGTGACCACACCGTCGCCGTCACCTTCGACCGTCCCTATGCGCCGAGCCTGATCCAGAACCTGTTCACCGCGACCATCGCCTCGGTCCTGGACAGCCGCCTCGTGCAGCAGAATGCCGGCGAGGACATGGGCAACACCTGGCTGAACCGCAATTCCGCGGGCTCCGGCGCCTTCCGCCTCACGCGCTATCAGCCCAATGAGAGCTACACGCTCGAACGCAACGACCAGTGGTGGCGCACGCGCGCGCTGATGCAGCGCGTCATCGTCCGCCATGTGCCGGAAGCGGCCACGCAACGCCTGCTGCTGGAGCGCGGCGATATCGATGTGGCGCGCAGCCTGACGCCGACCGACATCGTGGCGCTGCGCGGCCGGCCCAATATCTCGCTCGCCGAATTCCCACGCGGCACGATCCAGTACTTCAGCGCGAACACCACCTTCCCGCTGCTGCGCAACCCGCGCGTGGTGGAGGCGCTGAAATACCTGGTGGACTACGACGGCATCGCGAACAACCTGCTGCCCGGCCAGGTCTTCCCGCACCAGAGCTTCATCCCGCGCGCCATCGTGGGTGCCACGGATGCGCGCCCCTATAACTTCGACCCCGACCGCGCGCGGCGCCTGCTGACAGAGGCCGGGCATGGCAGCGGCATCGCGCTGACCATGGACACGGCGAACAGCTTCCCCTCGCTGGATGTGGCGCAGACACTGCAGGCCAGCATGGCCCGCGGCGGCGTGCGGCTGGAGGTGCTGCCGGCCACCGGCGCGCAGGTGCTGGCCAAGTTCCGTGCCCGCAACCACCAGCTCTTCATCGGCATCTGGGGCCTGGGCTACCCCGACCCGCACTACAACGCGGACAGCTTCGCCCATAACCCGCCGGGGACCGACAATCCGGGCAAGCTCACCTGGCGCAATGGCTGGGACATCCCCGCCCTGACCGCCCGCACCGAGGCCGCGATGACCGAGCGCGACCAGAATGCGCGCGCCGCCATCTACCAGCAGATCCAGGAGGAGTTCATGAACACCTCCCCCTTCGCCATCTTCGCGCAGCAGCAGGTGCAGGTCGCGCATCGTTCCAACCTGCGCGGCTACATGGCGAGCTCGCCGGGGCTGTCGGCCATCTACTGGCTCGCCACCAAGGGCTGAGGACATGCCCAGCATGACCGGCGGCGCCGTGGCTTCCGCGCGCCGGGCCGGTGAATTCCTGCTGCAGGTCGCGCTCACGCTGCTCGGCCTGCTGGCGGTGACCTTCTTCATCGGCCGCGTGGTGCCGATCGATCCGGTGCTGGCCGTGGTCGGCGACCAGGCCCCGCGCGATGTCTATGAGGCGGTGATGCGCGAGCTGGGCCTGGACCAGCCGCTCTACTGGCAGTTCTGGATCTATGTGCAGAAGATGGCGGTGGGGGATTTTGGCACCTCGCTGGTGACGAACAGCCCGGTGCTGGACGACATCGCGCGCGTCTTTCCCGCCACGCTGGAACTGGCGACCATCGCCACCATCATCGGCGTGGTGCTCGGCGTGCCGATGGGCATCGCGGGTGCCGTGTACCAGGATCGCTGGCCGGACCAGCTGGTGCGTGTGGTCGGGCTGGTCGGCTATTCCGTGCCGATCTTCTGGCTCGGCATCATGGGGCTGCTGGTGTTCTACGGCATGCTCGGCTGGGTCGCGGGGCCCGGGCGGCTTGGCGTCTTCTTCGAGGATATCGTGCCCGCCATCACCGGCGTCATCCTGATCGACGCCGCACTCGCCGGCGAATGGGAAGTGTTCTGGAACGCCGTCAGCCATGTGGTGCTGCCTGCGGCCGTGCTGGGCTATTTTTCGATCGCCTATATCGCGCGCATGACGCGATCCTTCATGCTGGACCAGCTCAGCCAGGAATACGTCATCACCGCCCGCGCCAAGGGCGTGTCGGAAGCGCGCATCATCTGGGTGCACGCGCTGCGCAACATCTCGGTGCAGCTGATCACCGTGATCGCGCTGTCCTATGCGCGGCTGCTGGAGGGCGCGGTGCTGACCGAGACGGTCTTCGCCTGGCCGGGCCTGGGCCGCTATCTGACCACGGCGCTGCTGGCGGCCGACATGAATGCGGTGCTCGGCGGCACGCTGGTGGTGGGCGCGGTCTTCGTCGGCCTGAACCTGCTGTCGGATGCGCTGTACAAGCTGATGGACCCGAGGGCGCGATGAGCAACTGGCAAGCCCTGCTTCTGTCGGACACGCCGGCCTCGCGCCGGCAAGCCACGCTCGGGCAGTTCTATCGCGGCTGGTTGCAGTTCAAGCGCAACCGCCTGGCGGTGCTGGGCCTCGTGATCGTGCTGGGGCTGATCGTGGTGGCCGCCTTCGCCCCCTGGATCGCCACGCATGATCCCTACGCACAGGACCTGACGCGACGCCTGCTGCCGCCAGGTTCGCAGGGCCATTGGTTCGGCACCGATGAGTTCGGGCGCGACACCTTCTCGCGCCTGGTCTACGGCGCGCAGATCACGCTGATGATCGTGGTGCTGGTGGCCGCGATCGCCGCCCCCATCGGCCTGCTGGTTGGCACCGCCGCGGGCTATCTCGGCGGCTGGGTGGATGCGGTGCTGATGCGCGTGACCGACGTGTTTCTGGCCTTCCCCAGCCTGATCCTGGCGCTGGCCTTCGTGGCAGCGCTCGGCCCGGGTATCGAGAACGCCATCATCGCCATCGCGCTCACATCCTGGCCGCCCTATGCACGCATCGCGCGGGCCGAGACCATCACCATCCGCAACAGCGACTACATCGCGGTGGCACGAATGCAGGGGGCGCGGACGGCGCGCATTCTCTGGGCCTATATTATGCCGCTATGCGTGGCATCGCTGGTGGTGCGCGTCACGCTGGACATGGCGGGCATCATCCTGACGGCGGCGGGCCTGGGGTTCCTCGGCCTGGGCGCGCAGCCGCCCATGGCGGAATGGGGCGCGATGATTTCCGCAGGCCGGCGCTATGTGCTGGACCAGTGGTGGGTCGCGACCATTCCGGGC
>JAPLOK010000027.1 GCA_026400775.1 Alphaproteobacteria bacterium
GACGAAGATCGGACGCGCTGAAGTCCGCGCGCAACGAGATGGCAAGCGGCATGGTGAGCCTCCACGGATCACCAGCGTGAATCACATCAGCGCCGCGTCGGGGAATCCCCCACGTGAGTCAAAAGCCAAGGGAATTGGTATAAGCCGTTCCCGCAGAGTGGGGCTCCCCGCCGGCCCGAGGAGGACGAAGACGCGGATGACGGGCAGGTAGGATTCCGCCGCCGCTGTCAGGGCCGCGGTGGATATGCCTGCCAGCCGTGCGTATGCGGACCGCGTCGCCGCGTCGTTCGCGCGCGGCCGCTCCGGATCGGAGACCATGTCCGCGGCGAGGTCGCAATGCATGACGTGACAGCATGCGAGGTCGTAACCGACGGACGCACGTATCGCGCCCTGCCAATCCACGAACCTCGGACCCTGCGCCGTCATGATCACGTTGCCGGGGGGAACGTCGCCATGGCAGAGTTGCTCGCCCGTCGGCAAGCGCTCGATCAGGGCGAGGATGCCGTTGGCGATGGGCTCCGGAAGGGCACCACCGGCGTCCCGCAACGACCCGGTCATCATGTCTCGCACTGAGAGTACGTCGGGCGGCGCGGCGATCCTGTGGACGGACAGGCAGAGGGTCGCGAGGACCGCGCCCACCTGCGCGGGGCTCATCGCGCCACTCCGGGAGAGCTGCAACAGGGTCGGCCCGTCGAGGCGCCGCAGCACGATCCCGAAACGCCCCTCCAGGGTCACCTCGTCGAGCACCTCCGGCGCCGGGGCGCCAGCGGCGGCGACAGCGCGGGTCATTCGCGCCTCCCACCAGGCATGCCGCTGTGGCAAGCCAGTCTTGAACAGCTTCACGACCTGACCTGGCGCCCAAGCGTGGACGTCCGAGTAGGCGCCTTCGCCGATCTTTTCCCCCAGTGAGCCCCGCATCATTCCTCCGATTTGGCGGAATCCAACACCTGCGGCGGGCAAAGCGAAACCCTTTCCAGACATGAGAAGGAATGTAGCGTCGCAATAATCAAAAGTCGTGCAAGGGCTACGAGACGGCTTGGCGCACCCATTCCGCGATCGAAAGTGCCGCGCGATCCTGGCCATAGGGTGCCGCGATCTGCACGCCCAATGGCAGCCCGCGCGGCCCATCGCCCGCGGGCACCGTCACGCAGGGAACGCCGAGCGCGGTCCAGAGCGAATTGAAGGCCGGGTCCCCGGTCCAGCCCAGGCCCTCGGGCGCTTCGCCGGGTGCGCTCGGTGTCAGCACCGCATCGAAGCCTGCGATGGCAGGCGCGAAGGCCGCCTGGGCGGCGGTGAATACCCCGCGGCCGGCAGCAATGGCGGCATGGCCCTGCGCCGCGCCCCATTGCATGCGCTCGGCCAGCACGGGGGAGAGCTGTTCCGCGTGATGCGCGCGCTCCCAGGCGAGTGCCTCCGCACTTTCGCCGTTCATGACCACGGGGTGCGCATCCAGGATGCGCGTGACCGAGTCGGGCAGGGTGACGGGCGTGACGGTGGCTCCCGCGCGCCGGCAGGCCTCGGCCGCGCGCTCCATCAGCGCCAGCGTCTCGGGCGCCGCCTCGGCCAGCGGATGCATCACCAGCGCCAGGCGCGGCGCGCGCGCTGGCTTGGCATCGGGGTCACCATAATCGCCGCCATTCAAGGCGCGCATGGCCAAGGCCGCATCGGCCACGCTGCGGGCGATGACGCCGATCGTGTCCAGGCTCTCGCTCATCACCTTCATGCCGGCGCGGTGCAGCGTGCCGTAGCTGGGCTTGAAGCCCACCACGCCGCAATAGGCCGCAGGGCGGATGATGCTGCCCGCCGTCTGCGTGCCGAAGCCCACATGCACCATGCCATCGGCCACGGCGGCGGCCGAGCCGGAGGAGGAACCACCGGGCGTATGCGCCGTGTTGCGTGGGTTGGCGGTGGGGCCCGGGTGGCGGGTGGCGAATTCCGTCGTGACCGTCTTGCCCAGGATGGTCGCGCCCGCACGGCGGGCGAGCGCCACGCAGGCGGCATCCGCGCGCGGCCGATGCCCGGCCCAGATCGGGCTGCCATATTGGCTGGGCTGGTCGGCGGTATCGAGCACATCCTTCACGCCGAAGCCGATGCCCGCGAGCAGCCCTTCACCGACACGCGCCAGCGCCGGATCATGATGCGCGAAGGCGCGGATCACGGGTTCACGCTCGGCGATGCGCGCGAGTTGGGCGGCGATGGAATCGCGCGCGGAGAGCGTCCCGGCCGCGATGCGGCGGCGGGTTTCGGTGGCTGTCAGCAAGGTCACACTTCCACATCCCAGAACATCGGATAGGCACTTTGCGGCAGGTTTCGCACGCGGTCACGATGGCCTGCGGGAATCGTGAACTGGCCCCACATCACCGCCGGCGTGTTGCGCGCCGCCGCCGCCTGGATGCGCGCGGCAATGGCGCGGCGCGCGTTGGCGTCGCGCGCGGTGGCGAAGCTGTCCACCAGGGCGCGCTGATCCATGTCGCAATCCCAGCCGGGAATGTCGCCGCAGGTGCCGGCCAGGTAGAAATGCGTCAGCGGCGACATCAGGTCGGTGGCATTGGCGTAGACGCTGAACATGTGCCAGCCCTCGCGCCGCGCGCGGCGGGCCAGCACGGTGCCCCAGTCCATCTGCTGCTGATCGACCGTGAAACCGGCCTGCTGCATGGCCTGGATCAGCACGCGCGCCGCTGTCTCACTGATGGAACCGGCCACCGTCATGATCACGATCGGCTGGCCGCGATAGGATGTGGCGGCCAGTGCGGCGCGGGCGGCCGCGACATCGAAGCGCGGCGCCGGTGTGGCTTCGGCCAGCGGCGTTCCGCAGGGGAAGAAGCTGCCGCAATCGGGCGTCTGGAATCGCGCCGGCACGCCCATCGCGGTCAGCACGCCGGCCTGGTCCACGCAGTTCCACAGCACGCGGCGGATGGCCGGGTCGTCGAAGGGCGCGGCCGCGTGGTTCAGGCGGAAATAGCCCTGGAACTGGTGCAGCCCGCCGAGCGCCATCAGCCGCACGCCGCGCGCGCGTTCCAGCCGGCCGATCAGGTCGAAGGGCAGGTACTGCATGTAGTCGATCTCGCCGGCCATCAGCGCGGTCGCACCCGTCGCCTGGTCGGGCATGACGCGCAGCGTGACGGCATCGATCTTCACGCGGCGGCCGCCAGCGAGGAAGCTCGCCGCCTCGTCGCGCGGCACGTAATCGGCGAAGCATTCCAGCACCATGGAATTGCCGGGGCGCCAGTCGGATGCGCGAAAGCGGAAGGGGCCGCTGCCGATGATCTCGCGGATGCGCTGTTCGACCGGCACGCGCGCCAGGCGTTCGGGCAGCATGACGGGCAGCGGTGCGTTGGGCTTGCCCAGCACCTCCAGCATCAAGGGAAAGGGGCGGTTCAGGCCGATGCGGAAGCTGCGCGCATCGGTCGCGGTCACGGCTTCCTTCGCGGCCCAGAGCATGCGGCCCAGCGGGTCACGCGGGGCCCAGCGTTCCAGGCTGGCGACGCAATCGGCCGCGGTGACGGGCGCGCCATCATGCCAGCGCAGGCCGGGGCGCAGGCGGAAATCCCAGCGCAGCCCATCGGCGCTGGCTTCGAAGGCTTCCAGCATCTGCGGGCGGATCACGCCCTGCGCATCCATGGCGAAAAGCGTGTCGAAGACATGGGTGGAAAAGCTGCGCGTGATGGCGGCCGTGGTGGCGTGCGGGTCGAGGATCACGACCTCGGATTCCAGCACGACATTCATGTGGCCGGCAGCGCCGGCGGTGCGCCCGAGAAATGGCAGGGCCAAGGCCCCCAAAGCGAGACGGCGTGGCAGCATGGAACGCTCTCCCTTCCCTTGTTCAAAGAAGGCTAGGATTGCGATGCTTCAAGGTCCAGCAAGTGCTGAACGGTGCAACCGGCGGCGTCGATCATGGTGTGAACCATGCCGCACGATCCGCGCCGCACAGGAACTGCAAGCGCACCTTGTTCTTGGTCAGCGGGGTCTTGAAGTCGAGCCAGTCGCTGTCAGTGGCGACAGCGATTTTCGCTCCCGTTCGACGTGCCAAAGCCACAAATTTCTGGTCTGCCGGGCCGAACTTGGCAAGGTCGGGATCATCGGGGAAGTCGTGGAATGAACCGCCGGCTGCCTTCGGTAGATCGACCCTCTCGATACGTGTCGCGCCACGCTGGAGCAGTTCGTAGTAGAACCGATCACCCACGCCAGGTTGCCGTTTCGGATCGAGGTGGCGGCGATATTCGGCCTGGACTTCACCGGCCGTGTCCATCAGCACGCGGCCTTTCTGCAGCAGCGCTTCGAGGAAATCGATTGCCGCCATGCGGCACTGCACCGAAGGTTCGCGCGCGCCGCGAGACGGATCAGGATAGCCGTTCGCGACAATGGGCACGTTGGTGTCGACGACATGGCGCTTCACTCGGCGGCTGCCTGGCGCTTAAGACGGGCACGTTCAGCCTGCGCCACTTCTCCGAAGGCATCGCCCATGAAGTGCTCTGGCCAGTTGTCGATCTGGCCGAGCAAGTCCAGTTGCAGCGGCATCGCTATCGAAGCCCCGTGGGCCGAGTTGCAAAAATAGAGCCGGACGTCTTCGTTGCTCAGCACGCCTTCAGCAACACGGCGTTGCAGGCGCAGCAACAGATGCTCAGAGTGGCTCTCGAGAATCACCTGCACGCGGCGACGGTTTGCGGCATAAATGATGACGTCGGCGAGAGCAGACTGGGCCAGTGGATGCAGGTGGATTTCTGGCTGTTCCAGTATCACGGTTGATCCCTCGGGAACGAACAGCAGAAGGGTGATGACCGGCAAAACCTGCGATACGCCAAAGCCGACATCGGTCAACAGAACCTCGCTCGCCCCAGGCCGCGTGACAACCTTTGCCTGCCAACGATTGGACCCGGGCGCGATCTCGCTGACCTGAAAACTGTGGATCAAGCCCAGTTCCTTGAGCCAATAGGCCACCATCTGCTGGAAAGCTACAGGCCTGCCTCCCCGCCGCAAGTTCAGCGTCACATTCGCATCGGTGGCTGCAAGGATCGCATCAATCACCTTGTCCCCACGTCGCCCTACATCTGTGGGCCGCGACCGTGCATACAGATAGTCCCGTTTTGGAAATTCCCTCAGCGGCCCAAGGTAGAAAACGCGGTCGATTGCCTGTTCGTACGCTACTTCCAACTGGGACAGGAAGCCGGCGTTCTGGAAATACGTTCGCGCTTGGTCGGGAAACGCATAGCCCTTGATCGGCCCAGGCAAGGGCCATGCACGGCCCGGCGCGCGCGTGAACCGGAAACCGTCGCTTCCACCGCGTGCCTGCAGATCGAAGCCGCCATCGTTGCGCTTGGTTTTCGTCGTCGAAAACTCGTAGCGGCCTAACCGGTAGGCTAGGCGCCGCGTCTGTGGCGCCTGGTTTTCTACCACCATGCTAGCCCGGAAAATTCATCAGGGCTGGCGGACATGGCGCAAACCCTTGATCGGCCATAGGATTCGGCTGCGAGACCTGAACCCTGTCGATTTCGGAGCCCATGCCCGCCAAAGTTGAATCTACCCCCGCGCTGCCCGGCC
>JAPLOK010000469.1 GCA_026400775.1 Alphaproteobacteria bacterium
GCAACAGCCTGTCCACCACCAAGGACCAGGCCGTGACCGCCACGGTTGGCGACGCGCTGCGCCTCGGTTGCTCGGCCATCGGCTTCACCATCTATCCGGGCAGCGAGTTCCAGTTCGAACTGATGGAAGAACTGCGCGAGCTGGCAGCCGAAGCCAAGGATGCCGGCCTTGCCGTGGTGGTCTGGTCCTATCCGCGCGGGCCGATGCTCGACAAGACGGGCGAGACCGCGCTCGACATCTGCGCCTATGCCGCGCACATGGCCGCGCTGCTGGGCGCTCACATCATCAAGGTGAAGCCGCCGACGGACGCGATCAGCCTGGATGCGGCCAAGAAGACCTACCAGTCGCATCCGGTCGAGGTGAAGGACGCGGCCAAGCGCATCGCGCATGTGGTGCAGGCCTGCTTCAATGGTCGGCGCCTGGTCGTGTTCTCGGGCGGCGAAGCCAAGGGCGCGGATGCGCTGCTGGCCGATGCGCGTGCCATCCACCAGGGTGGCGGCAATGGCAGCATCGTCGGCCGCAACGCCTTCCAGCGCCCGAAGGCCGAAGCGCTGCAACTGCTCGCCGACATGATCGACGTCTACAAGGGCAAGTAGCACGGGTTCGGGGGGCTTCCAGAGGGACCGATTCACCGATCAGGCTGAAGCAGCCTGATCGGATCGGGCTCCGGCTCCCCGGCTCAAATCCAGGGTTCGACGCTGGCCAGCCTGCCCATATTCTGGCCCATCTCGTCGCTGAAGGCGAAGGCGAAGACCATGTCGTGGCGCTGCATCGCGCCGCTGTCCAGGTTCTGCACCCAGAAGTTGAAGCCCGCCTGATCGGGCTCACGGTCGAGCGCGCTGAGATAGAGTTCGCGCACGAATTCCGGCGTAGTCTTGGTCGCAAAACGCCCCAGGAATTCATCGGAACGGCCGAACATCTGCGCCATTTGGCGCAGGCTTACCCCCTTTGCGATCGAATCGAGCCAGAACTCGAAGCCGCCGCGCTCGGGCAGGCGGTCCAGCGCGACTTGGTAGATGCCCGACACCTCGTTCGCGAAGGAGCGTTGCAACCAGAACCCCAAGGGGTTTTCCTCGCGCATATTCTCGCGGTGGACCGACCAGTTGACGAAATTCAGCGCCACCTGCGTCCAGGTCGTGCCGGCATAAAGCTGCTGCACCCAGAACAGCCAGCCATCCCAATCCACCACACCTTCATTGCTGTTCAGGTAGATGCGCTCGACAAAGTATTCGAAGGTCATGCGCGGGACGCTGCGGGCGAATTCAGCGCTCTCGATCAGTGCGGTCGTCAGGCGCGTGGCATCGGTCCGGCCGGCATCGATATGGCTCACCCAGACACTCAGGCTGTTCATGTCCGCAGGCCGGCCCAACACCGCCTCGAAGATGGCATTGACCTGAAACGCGGTGCTGTTGGGCCGCAGGTCGATCGTGCCATTCAGCAACTCGATACGATCGACGCCCGAGAGCCAGACATTGCTGCTGTCGCGCAGGTTCAGCTGGATCAGCTGCTCGCCATAGCGCTGGATGGAGGCAACCTCCCAGCCGCCACGCTCGGCCCAGACATGACCGGGTGCCTTGTAGGAGAAGCCGTTGATGCGCTCCCAGGGGTCCAGCACGTCGAGCACGGCGCGCTCCTGGTTGGGGGCGACCACGTCGAATTGCAGGCGAAAGCCCGCGGATTTTGTGCCGTCCGACACCTCGACCAGGATGGCGCGCGCCGGGCCATCACTGATGGAGACGGCCATGCCCGGCTTCAGGCGCAGCTCCATGTTCACCACTTCGTACATCCAGGCATCGGCCTCGCTGATGGTGAAGTGGAAGGGGCCGGTGCTGTCGCGGTCGGTCACGGACAGCCGGCCGATGGTGGCGCCGATATCGCCCGGCGTGACACGCCCGCCGCTGGCGAAGCCCAGCGTGCTCGGCGGCGTGTCATCCTGATTGGTGACCGCCACGCGATATTCCTGGTCGCTGATCGCAACCGAGCCGTCCTGCATGAAGGCGCGCAGGGAGAAGCGCAGCTCCGGCGGCGCCGTGCCGAAGGATTCATGATCCGGCGCCGCGATGTTCCAGACCGAGACGATGCCGTTCACGCGGTCGATCGTGGCATCGAAATACAGGTCATGCGGGCCGATGACATCGACCATGCGCAACAGCGAGAGGTCCTGCGCCGCCGCGAGGCTCGCCGCCCAGCCGCGCGCAAGGGTGTTTTCTCCGATCGCTGGCGGCACCACTCCCAATAATCTGAAATGCTGCATCGAAACCGGCCTTTTGCCTAACCCGGTCATTTTTGCCGGGTGCCGGTAAACGAAGGCTTATTGCATCGCATGTTTTCGCCGGGTTGCGGTGCGCGCCGCGCGCGTGTATCGCCTGCGCCCGCAAACACGCGGGCGCCGCGCGCCCATCACCATCGAAAGCAGGTTCCGCCCATGGCGAAGATGCAGGCCAACCAGATGCGCGCCGGCATGGTCATCGAGTTCGAAGGCCAGCGCTACACCATCCTGAAGCAGAACATCATGATCCCGGGCAAGGGCGCCGCGGTGATCCAGGTGGATATGCGCAACATCAAGACCGGCGCCAAGAAGGACCAGCGCTGGCGCACCGCAGATACGGTCGAGCGCCTGTCCACCGAAGACAAAGAATTCACCTATTCCTACGCCGATGGCGACAACCTGGTGCTGATGGACCCGGAAACCTTCGAGCAGACGCAGGTCCCAGCCGCCATCCTGGGCGACCGCCTGCCCTTTCTGAATGACAACATGACGGTCAATGTCCGCCTCATCGAGGGCGACCCGGTCTCCATGGATCTGCCGGAAACCGTCGTGCTGGAAATCGCCGAGGCCGATCCGGTGGTGAAGGGGCAGACCGCCTCCTCCGCTTACAAGCCCGCGATCCTGGTCAATGGCGTCAAGACCATGGTGCCGCCCTTCATCACGGCCGGCGAGAAGATCGTGGTCCGCACCGAGGACGCCTCCTATGTCGAGCGCGCCAAGGGGTGAGTGACGAAAAGCGCCGCCTGACCCTGAAGAACCCGCCCGCCGCACGCCCCGTTGCGGCGGCGGCACCCACCCGCACACCGCGTCCGCCCAAGCCGCCGCGCCAGGACAGCGCCGAGCCCGCCGCACGTCCCGGCCGCAGCGCCACCCAGGCCGCTCGGCTCTCGGCGCAGCTCAACGTCATGGTGGGCGCGGTGCGCAAGGCCGGCCGTCGCCTGCTGCGCGATTTCGGTGAGGTGGAGCAGTTGCAGGTCTCGGTGAAAGGCCCCGGCGATTTCGTCTCCCAGGCCGATATCCGCGCCGAGCAGACGCTGCGCGAGGAATTGGCGCATGCGCGGCCGAACTACGCCTTCCTGATGGAGGAAAGCGGCGCCAGCGCCGAGGCCGATTGGGAATACCGCTGGGTGGTCGATCCGCTCGATGGCACCACCAATTTCCTGCACGGCATCCCGCATTGGGCGATCTCGGTGGGCATCGAGAAGCGCTTGACGGAGACGGAATCCGAGATCGTCGCCGGCGTCATCTACAACCCGGCCAGCGACGAGCTCTTCTCGGCCGAGAAGGGCGGCGGCGCCTTTCTCAACGACAAGCGGCTGCGCGTCTCGGCGCGGCGCGACATGCGCGAGGCGGTCTTCGCCACCGGTATCCCCTTCGGTGCCATTCCGCGCAAGCCGGAATTCCTGGGCATTCTCTCGCGCATCATGCCGCAGGTCGCCGGTGTGCGGCGCTTCGGCGCGGCGGCGCTGGACCTGGCCTGGGTCGCGGCCGGCCGCTACGACGGGTTCTGGGAACTCGGGCTGAACAAGTGGGATATCGCGGCTGGCATCGTGCTGGTGCGCGAGGCTGGCGGCTATGTGACCGACCCCGCGGGCCAGGACGCCTACCCCCTGGGTATGGTCGTGGCCGGAAACCCGCATCTGCACGGCAAGCTGCGCGAGATGGTGCAGGCGGGCATCGCCGCGGCCGAGGCCGGGCGCGCCGCCGCGCGGAACCAGGATGGCGGGTGAGGCGCTAGCCTCTGCGGCGCGGCGCGCGCTGCTCTTCCTCGCCCCCGGCATGGCGCTGGCGCAGCCCTTGCCTGCCGGGCTGCAGGCCATCCAGGGCGGCGGCTGGCGGGTGATCCTGACGCCAGATGCCATCGACCCGCCGGCAACCCTGCGCGCCATGCTCGCCGAGATCGGCCGGCACCTGGCCACCGAAACCAGCGGCCGCGTCACCATCATCGCCTATGCCACCGGCGCGGGGCTCGACCCCTCATTCACACGGCGGCTGTCGCTCGCGCGCGGACAGGCGATAGAGGCCACGCTGATCGCGGGCGGGCTGGCCGAGGCACGGATCGATATCCGCCCCATGGGCCGCGGGATCACGGTGGATGTGGTCGATATCCTGCCGCCGGGCGTGCGGCGATAGTGCGTGCAGGCTGAAATAGCCTGATCGGATCAGCCTCCAGCCATCAAGGCAGGTTGGCGCGCGCTTGCCGCAGCCCTGCCAGCAGGCTCTCACGCTGCGCGGCATCCATGCCGGCCATGGCTTCATCCAGCAGCGCGGCGGCGACCGGCAGCAACCTGGCCTCCAGCGCGCGGCCACGGCGGGTCAGCGTGACGATGCGCTTGCGCGCATCATCCGGCGCGGCGCGACGGCTGATCCAGCCCGCCTCCTCCATGCCGCGCAGGGCGGCCATGGCGGTGGGTTCGCGCATGCCCAACCCGTCGGCCAGTTCGCGCTGCGTGACGCCGTCGCGCTGCCACAGGACGCGCAGGAAATACCATTGGCCGGAGGTCACGCCGAAGGGCGCGATGCGCGCGGCCAGTTCACGCTGGATGGCACGGTTGAGTTCCCGCGTGAGGTAGCCCAGGCTCTGGTCGAAGCGCAGTTCCATCAGCGCGGGCGGTTGGCGGCCGCACTGATGGAGGCGATCACATCCTGCTCGGCCGCCGCCGCCGTGGCGTAGCGCGGCGCCGTCGAGACATAGGGCTGCGCGGCATCGGCCGGCATGAAGACCTCCAGGAAGAATAGGCCCGTCGCGGCGTCGGCGCGGGCTTCGATGCGGATCATCATGGGCAGGGCACCTGGTGTTGCAGCGTGATGGTCTCGCCCTCGGAGTGCAGGATGGCAAGGCAGGCTTCCAGCGTGGCCAGGCCCCAGGCGCCGTGATGCGTGACGGGACGGCCTGCGATGGCATCCAACAATTCGTCAAAGATCTCCGCCCGCCCGCGCAATGGCACGGCATGCAGGCGGGTGCGGGCAGCGTCATGGATGTGCAGGCCAGCGGGGCCTGGGCGCAGCACGGCGTCATCGCAGCTGACCAGCACCGGGCCGAAATGCGCGTGGTGCGCTGCGGGCGCTGGCAGCGCTGCGCCTGCGCCGTAGCCGCGTGCGCGCTTCAGTGCCGCCTCATCGGGCACGGCGAGTGCGGCGCGGATCGCGGCCGCGTCGAAGGGCATGGTGGGCACACCCATCTCGCCAATGCCGTCCTGCCAGGCATTGCTGTCCCAATGCGCCAGGCCATCATAAGTGGCGGTGGCGACGGCGCCGTCGGTGAAGGTGATGTGCGCGCAATAGCCGCCCTCGGTGCCGCGCGCGGGCATCGTGGTCGCGCGGATGTCGCGCAGCTTGCCGCCGCCGAGCAGGCGGATGATGTCGAGTTGATGCGCGGCCTGGCTGAACACCACGCCGCCGCCCTCAGTGGTGTCGAGTTCCTCGGCGCGGCGGGGGCGCATGATGAAGTCGGTGAAGTTCAGCGCGGTGATCATGCGCAAACGGCCCAAGCTGCCGCTGGCGATCAGCTGGCGTGCGGCGCGGTAGGGGGCGTCGAAGCTGTGCGAATGGCCGACAACCAGCGCGGTGCCCGCAGCGCGTGCAGCTTCGACCATGGCCTGCGCGCAGGCCAGGCTGGTGGCCATTGGTTTTTCGACCAGCACATGCTTGCCGGCGCGCGCGGCGGCAATCGCCTGTGTCGCGTGGAACTGGTGCGGGGTGGCGATATAGATCGCGTCCACCCGCGGGTCGGCGCAGAGTGCGGCGAATTCGGCATGCGCCGCACTTCCC
>JAPLOK010000093.1 GCA_026400775.1 Alphaproteobacteria bacterium
CCCCACCTTCGGCCGGCCGCCGCCCATCCCGCTGGACCAGTATTTCCAGTCCTTCGTGATCGGCGGGCCCGGCAGCTTCATGATCGTGGCGGAGGATTTCGAGGCCTTCGGCACGGCGGTGCGGCGCAAGCTGATCCGGGAGATCGCGGATTTGCAGGCAAATCCCGCCGCATAGCGCCCGCGCGCGCTATAGCTTCGGGTTGCGCCACACCTGCACGCCATCGCGCGCATTCAGGACCATGCCCGGCGTATCAAACTGCTTCATTTCGCAGGCCGCCTCGTTCTCCAGAGTCCAGCCCAGACCGCCGAACAGCGACAAAAGCACCTCCTCCATCCCGCGCGAATGCGTGCCGACGGCCAGCCGCCGTACCTTGGCATCGATGGTCGGGGCGGCCGCGGACAGCACCTCGCCCTCGGCCCCCTGAATGTCCACATGCATCAGGTCCACCACCGCATGGTCGCGCAACAGGCTCGGCAGTGACAGCGAAGGCAGGGCAACCATGTGCTCATCCCTGGGGCGTCGCCAGCGGCGCCACCACGGCGCGGCATCGTAGTGGGCAGCAGCCCCCCAATGCTCCGATGGCTGATCAAGCCTGGGGAACAGGGCCGTGCCATCACGCGGCCCCACAATGGCATGGCGGATGTCAGGCATGAGTTGCAGCAGATCATTATCCGCGAGGTTCTGCCGCAAGAAGGCCAGGTGTCCCGGGTCTGCTTCGGCCGCGACCAGCTTCACATTCGTGATCCCGAGCCGCCGCGCGCCCACACCGGCCGCCGCGATCCAAGGCCCCCAGCCCGCGCCGAGTTCCACGACGACAAGGCTGTCCCTTGCCTCGGCAAGCGTACGCAGCAGGGCGAACCATTCCTCATTGTCGTGGAACAGATGGGCGCCAGCTGTCGGCGGCGCTTCAACGCGGCCTGCCAGATACCCGTGATTGGCAGGCTGGAAACTGAGCCGCGCCTTGGTACCCATGAAATCGTAGAAGAAGCGCTCATCCACGACATCCGGGGCCTGCCGCAAGCGTGGGATGATGCCTTCCACCACCGCACCGCCGGGAGGCCTTCGGGGATCAACGCTGTCATACAGTCGAGTGCGGAGGAATTCGCCCAAATGGTGGTCGGACTGATTCACGAACTCGGCCGAGAGCAGGAAGCAGGCTTGCAGGTCTTGCAAGCTGCGATGCTGGGCGGCGTGGATGGCTACGACCTCCTCGCTTTCCGGCTCGCGGCCCAGGAACAGGCGATAGGCCCAAAAAATGGCATCACGGCGCTGCTGGGCGTCCATACTGGAATACTGCATGCAGCTGCCTGTTGCCCCTGGCGGATGGAAGAACCGCGCCAAGCGCGCACCATATTGTGCGCAGACAATTTCCTCCATGCAATCCAGGGTTCAGGCAGACAATTTCCTCCATGCAATCCAGGGTTCAGGCGACGGAAGCGGCCTAACGCCTGACAATCACATAGTTGATCCGCAATTCCATCACCGTCCCCTCCGGCGTCGCACCCGGCGGCAGCGGCGGCAGCCGCGCGCCCACGAAGGGCCGCACCGAATTGGAATTCAGGCTGGGCGAGGTGCTGGGCCAGGTCACCTGCTGCTGCACCACGCGGCCATCGGGCATCACCGTGAAGCGCACCGTCACCTGGCCTGATTCGCCGCGCTGGGCGGCATCCATCGGGTAGAACAGGTTCTGGTCCAGCCAGCGCCGATAGGCGTTCATCCAGTTCTCGCCGGGCGGCTGACCGCGCACCACCACGGTGCTGTTGGTGGTTGGCCGGCCTTCGAAAAACCGCGGATCGACCGAGAGGTCCATCGGCGCGCGCGGCCCGGTGCGCCGGCCCGCGGGCGCGCTGGGCCGCGACAGGTCGAAGCCCTCGGGCAGCATCGGCATCGCAGGGCGCGGCTGGCTCGGGCGCGGGGCGGGGCGCGGCGTGGCCTGCTGCGGCCGCTCGGGCGAAGGCGCGGGCGGGGGTGGCGGGGCCTCGGCGGTGCTCGGCGCGGCGGGGGCCGGCGGAGGCGGCGGCAGGCCAGGCAGCGGCGCGGGCGGCAGCGGCGGGCGTGTTGCCTCGGCGCGGGGGGGCGCGGGCGGCGGCGGCGCGGGCGGCGGGGGCGCAGGTGGCGCGGGCGGCGCCTGGGTGGTGGGTGGCGCCGGCACCGGCGGGGCGTCGGGTGCGGCGGGGGCCGGCGGGCTGGGCGGCGGCGCCATGGCGGGTGC
>JAPLOK010000127.1 GCA_026400775.1 Alphaproteobacteria bacterium
AGGTCGCGCCATGCACAAACTGCAGCGTGCGGTTGGGCGTGAAGCTGGTGAGGTTCTCGGGCCGCTTGTTGCGCACGAACAACTCGATGCCCGCATCGCCCGAGGGCACCATGAATTCCTCGGTCACGATGGCCGGCGCCTGGGCTTGCGCGGGCTTGGCCAGCAGGGGTGCTGCCAGCAATGGTGCGGCGAGGGCGTGACGGCGTTGCATGGGCATTCCCTTTGGTATCGGCCGTCAGGATACAATGATTTGTGCCCGCACCATAAGCTGCATAGAGTGCTGCCATGCAGACGCCGAATTTCCGCGCAGCGCCACCCAACCTGACATCGACCGCCATGGACAGCCGCAGCACCTCCATCCTGCGGGAGTTGATCCAGCTTTACGTCGCGACAGGCGAGCCGGTGGGCAGCCGCACCCTCTCGCGCCGATTGCCGCTGAACCTCTCGCCCGCCTCCATCCGCAATGTCATGCAGGACCTGGAGGAGGCGGGGCTGATCTACGCGCCGCACACCTCCGCCGGCCGCCTGCCGACCGATCGCGGCCTCAGGCTCTTCGTCGACGGCCTGCTGGAATTCGGCGCCCTGCCGGAGGAGGAGCGCGAAGCCATCGCCGCGCGCTGCGCAGCCCATGGGCGTTCCTTGCAGGACACGCTGGCCGAGGCCGGGCAGATGTTGAGCGGGCTTGCCGGGGCAGCGGGGCTTGTGGTGGCGCCCAAGGTGGATGCCGCCGTCAAGCATGTGGAATTCGTGGGCCTGGGGCTGAACCGCGCGCTGGTCGTGCTGGTCTCGGCCGATGGGCAGGTCGAGAATCGCGTCATCGAATTGCCGCCGGGGCTGCCCGCGGGCGCGCTGATGCAGGCGACCAACTACCTGAACGCGCGGCTGCGCGGGCAGACGTTGGATGGCTTGCGCATCGGCGTGGATGCCGAGATCGCGGCCAATCGCACCGCGCTCGACGCGCTGACGAACCAGGTGGTGGAAAGCGGGCTTGGCGTGCTGGCCGGCGGCGCTCCCGGTGCGGGCGGCAGCCTGATCCTGCGTGGCCAGGCGAAGCTGTTGCAGAACCTGGACCACATGGCGCGCGTACACGAAATCCAATCGCTGTTCGAGCGGCTGGAGGCACAGGAGACCGTGCTGAGGCTGGTCGAGATGGCCCAGCGCGGCGAGGGCGTGCAGATCTTCATCGGCGCCGAGAATGCGCTGTTCAACGCCGCCGGCCTGTCCATGGTCGTGGCCCCCTTCCGCAACGGGGAGGAACGCATCGTGGGCGCGATCGGCGTGATCGGGCCCACGCGGCTGAACTATGGTCGTGTGATCCCGGTGGTGGACTACACAGCCAAGGTGCTCTCGGAGCTGATGGGCTGATCAGGCGAAGATGAAATCCGCCGCCGTCACACCAGCCACCCCGAACAGGTAGATCACATCACCATCGGCGGTGATCTGGGTATTGCCGCCCGAGATGATCTGCAGCTGCGCGAAATCGGTGATGCCGCCGCCGATCAGGTGGTCGGCGCCGCCCAGCCCCGAAATGCTGCTGGCGCCGCCCAGCTAGGTGGCGCCGCTCGGCGCATCGCCCGTATAGGTGAAGCCTGTGCCCAGATAGACGGCGCGAAGCCCCGAACTCAGCAACACCGCATCATCGGTCGCGGTGGCGGACAGCGTGCTGGCGATGGCGATGAAGCCCACGCCGGGCCAGAGATTGCGCATGTCCACGCCGGTCCCGGCGTTGCTGACGAAGCCTGCCATGATCCGATCCTCGCGTCGTCCAGTGCCATCGCACCGGCGAGCCACGCTTGGGTTAATCGAGGCTGTATGCGGGACGCGGGTCGATCAGCAGGCGTGGAAACCGCCGCCTGGCTGGGGTGCGAATTCCACGATGCCGAGCACCCGGAAATCGCGCCCGCCGCGCGGCTCGATCACCAATGCGCCGCCCTCGGGAAAGGCGCGACCGGCCACCGCATCGCCGGCCACCATGATGGCCGGCGTGCGATGGCCCACCAGCACGCGGTTCGCCCGCCGCACCGGTTCGGCGAATAGCCTGCGGTGTTCATCCAGCACCCAGCCCAGGCGCGGGCCGGCATAATCATCGGCCAGCAGGCTGTCGGTCACCACCACATGGGCCGCACCCACCATATGCTCGGCCGTGTCGCGCGCGCGATAGACGGGGCCTGCCAGCACCGGCAGTGCCACCGGAATGTCCAGCGCCGCCATGCGCCGTGCGATCTCGGCCGACTGTACCCTCCCGCGCGGGGCGATGTTGCGCTGCCCGGCACGGTCGCCCACGCGGAAGCTGATGTCACAATTCTCGCCGATGGTGTCGGCATGGCGGAAGAACAGCACCATCCCGCCCGCGCGCAGCCGCGCGATCAACGGGGCAGCGGGCGGTGCATCCCAAGGCAGCGGGCTGAGGCGTGTCTGGGCCATGGCCGGCACGGCCAGCATCAGCGGAAGCGCCCGGCGTGACAGGGAAGCCATCCGCAATGCTTGCCATGCCGCAGGCCGCGCGTGAAGCGATCGCGGGCCGACGCGCCGGCGTCACTGGCGCGCGGCGGCGGGCGGCTGTAAGTGCCCGGCCATGGCGCGTCGTGCATCCCGTCTGCCGCTTTGGCTTCGCTTGCTGGTGATTGTGCCGGCTGTGCTGCTGCTGGCTGTCGGCGGGGCGCTTTACCCGCTGGTCTGGTCCACACTGCCGGCGCGGGATGCGCGGCTGCAGTTGCGCGGGCTTTCGGCGCCGGTGGCGATCAGCTTCGATGCCGCTGGCTTACCCCGAATCCAAGCCACCAATGAGGCCGATGCGGCCATGGCACTCGGCTGGCTGCATGCGCGTGACCGCATGTTCCAGATGGAGGCAATGCGCCTGGGCGCGCAGGGTCGGCTTGCCGAAATCGCCGGCCGTGGCGCGCTGCGGCTGGACCGCTTCACCCGCGCATTGGGCCTGGCCGAACGCGCAGCCGATGACATCCAATCCCTCTCGCCCGAGACGCGTGCCATCCTGGAGGCCTATGCCGTCGGGGTGAATGCGCAGATCGCAGCGCGCGGGCGCTTCATCGCGCCGGAATTCCTGCTCCTCGGCACGCCGGAACCATGGCGGGTCGAACACTCGCTGCTATGGGGCAAGGTGATGGGCCTCTGGCTCTCGGGCAATTGGCGCAGCGAGTTGGAACGCGCGCGCCTTGCGCCCGGCCTCGGCAGCGAACGCTTCGAACAGCTCTTTCCCGCCGATACCACGCCCGGCCGGCCCGACCGCCTGGCCGCCATCCAGGGCCTGGACAGCCTGCTCGCCGCCCTGCCCCGCTTCCCCGAGGATGCGCCCCTGCCCTCCAGCGCGTCCAACGCCTGGGCGCTCTCGGCCGCGCAATCGGGCACCGGCGGCGCGCTGCTGGCGGCCGACCCGCATCTGGGATTCTCGGCGCCCATCCTGTGGTATCTGGCGCGCATCGAATTGCCCGGCGGGCGGTTCCGCGCCGGTGCCACCTCGCCCGGCGTGCCGATGGTGGTGATCGGCCGCAATGAGGCGCTGTCCTGGGGCTTCACCACCACCCATTCCGACACGCAGGACGTGTTCATCGAACGCGTGCTGGATGCCGACCACTACGCCACCGAAGACGGCCCGCGCCGCTTCACCACGCGCGAGGCGCGGCTGCGCATCCGC
>JAPLOK010000216.1 GCA_026400775.1 Alphaproteobacteria bacterium
CGATGCGCGCGCCGCACGTGATGAACTGGAACGCCGCGTGCATGATCTGCGGCTGACGCGCCAGGTGGCGATGCAGGCGCTGCCCTCGATCCGGTTGATCCAGGAGAATGACAAGGCGCTGGCCGCCAAGATCCATTCGGTACTGGCCAATACCGTGCCGCTGTGGCGCCAGCAGCTGGCCCAGGCGCTGGCCATTCATCGCATGCGCGAGGCGGGGCGAGCGGTGAAATCCGCCACTGACCTGACCAATGAATTGCTGACGGCGAACGCCGAGACGCTGCGCCGCGGCAATGCCGAGGCGCGCGTGGAACTGGAACGCGGTGCGATGGATATCGAGGCGGTGAAGCGCGCCAATGCCGCGCTCGTCGGCACCATCGAGGACAGCTTGCGCATCGCCGAGGAAGGCCGCGCGGGCCGGGTCAAGGCCAGCGCGGAACTGGCGATGTGCGAGGTTGAGATCAGGCGCGCGCTGACGGCGGCGAAGGCGCGCGCGCCTCAGCCGGGGTAAGGCAGGAGAACGGCATCCCGCCGCACATAAAGCGGGTGCTTGGGCGAGCCATCGGCATTCACCGCGAAGCAGCGCAGCACGATGCCCTCCGCGGCCAGCATGCGCGCCACCTGCGCGCCGCGCCCGCGCAATTCCCGCGGCGGCTGGCCCCAGGCCGCGACCACCACGCCCGCGCGGCGGGAATGATCCAGGATGGCCGCGTCATTGCCCGGCCCGATCGGGTCGGGCGTTTGCAGCAGGCGATGCTTGTCGGTCGCGCGATAGGCGAAGATGTTGAGCATGACCGCGGCCCCGAAGCCCCAGGCGCGGGCGCGGGCCATGCAGCCGGCCACCGTGGGGTCGTCAGCGGTCTCATCGGCTACGGAGGGGTTCATGCCGATGAAGGCGGCTTGACCGCCGCTGCCGATGGTCGCGTCATCCCAGCGGCGTTCCAGCCATGTGCGCCATTGCCCGCAGGGCGAGAAACCCGCCGCTGACCGGACATCGGCGGCCACTTTCAGCCGCACCTTGCCGCCTGGATCGTGCTTCATCCTCACGCCCCCGAAAAAAATTGGCCCGCCACGTCCCTTCGGGCAGGGCCCGCGCGTCTGCAAGGCATACGACGCCAAAGGAGCAAGACCATGCATGCCATCATGTTCCGCCGCCAGGGCGGCCAGGCGCTGGAGGCCGGGCTTGCTGCACTCGCGCCCTTCGGTCGTGCGGTCGTCTCCGGCAAGGCGAATGCGCGTGAAGCGGTGCTGGGCGCGGCCGCGCAGGTGCGGCTGTTTTGCGACCCCGCACGCAACCAATCCATCCAGGGTTTCAACCTGGGCGGCTACATCGTCCAGCGCCCCGCGGCGCTGGGAGCGGCGATGGGCGCGCTGCTCGGCGGCATGATGCAGGGGGTGGCTGATACCCCCGCCGGTGACAGCCATGCCGCTGGCCTCGGCCGCTGTCGCGCACCGGCTTCTCGAAAGCCGCGCCGTCATCGGCAAGCTTGTCCTGACCCCCTGAAACATCCCAACCTCAACCCAGGAGACCACCATGCAATACACCCTTCTGTTGCATGGCCCGAACATGCCGGCCGACCATGTGCCCAGCGCCGAGGAGTAGGCGCAAATGCAGCGCGTCTGGGGCGAGTACATGACGGCGCTGAACGCCGCGGGCATCGTGCGCGGCGGCCAGGCGCTGATGCCCGTGCACACCGGCAGCACGGTGCGACTGCGCGACGGCAAGCGGCATGTGCAGGACGGCCCGATGGCCGACAGCAAGGAATCGCTGGGCGGTTTTGTGGTGATCGACGTGCCTGACCTCGATGTGGCGCTCGACTGGGCGGCGCGTTCACCCAGTTCGCTGCATGGCTCCACCGAGGTCCGCCCGGTCTGGGAAAACCCGCTGGCGTGACGCCTGGCTGGCATGCGGCCGAGCGTGCGGCGCGCGACGCCTATGGCCGGCTGCTCGCGCGGCTGGCCTGGCGGTGGCGTGATGTGGCGGCGGCGGAGGATGCGCTCGCCGCCGCACTCGAGGCCGCACTGAACGCCTGGCCGCGTGATGGCGTGCCCGCCTCACCACAGGCTTGGCTTGCGCGTGTCGCGGAGCGACGGCTGCTCGACGCCGCGCGTCATGCGCGCGTGGCGGCGCACCCGGACACGCAACGGATGCTGTCGCAAGAGAGGGAGGAGGCGGCGATGGATCGTCGCTTGTCGCTGCTGCTGGTCTGCGCGCATCCGGCGATCGATGCGCGGCTGCACGCGGCGCTGATGCTGCAGACGGTGCTGGGCCTGGATTCCGTGCGCATCGCGCCTGCCTTCCTCGCCCCGCCCGAGGCGATGAAGCGCCGCCTCTCCCGCCCCAAGGAGAAGATCCGCCAGGCGCGCATCCCCTTCGAACTGCCCGGCGAGGAGGCGCTGCCCGAGCGGCTCTCGGCCGTGCTGGAGGCGATCTACGCTGCCCTCTCGATCGACAATGACGCCACCGGCCAGTCGCTGGCCGATGAGGCGATCTTCCTGGCCGAACTGGTCAGCCTGCATCTGCCAGGGGAGCCCCAGCCGCTCGGCCTGCTGGCGCTGATGCTGCACGTGCAGGCCCGGCGCGCGGCAAGGCTGACCCAGGGCTTCACGCCGCTGGCCCAGCAGGACACCGCGCTGTGGCACCGGGCACTGGCGCGCCAGTGCCCGGTGCGCTGCTGGCGCGCGCGGCGGGCGCAGGGCGGCCGGGACCGTTCCAGCTGGAAGCGGCGATCCAGTCCGCCCATGCCTCACGGGCGGTAACCGGCCAGACCCCTTGGGAGCAAATCCTCGGTCTCTATGCGGTGCTGAACGCCCATTGGCCGACGCTGGGCACGCGTGTCGCGGCTTGTGCCGCCGCACTTGAGTCCGGTCGGCTGGAACAGGCCATGGCCGAATGGGCGCCGCTGGCCAGCCTGCCCGAGGCGCAGCGCTACCAGCCGCTCTGGGCGGTGGGCGGCTTCATCGCGCGCGCGGCGGGCGACAGGGCGGCTGCGGCCAGCCGCCTGGAACGCGCGGCCGGCATGGCGCAGGAAGCCGCCCAGGCCCGCTTCCTGCGGGGCGCGATCTGAAACCGCATGGCCGGCATTGTCGCGCCAGGGACCATGGGCTACACGCGGCCCCTTGACCGATCCGGCCCGCGGGCGTGGTGGAACTGGCAGACACGCTGGATTTAGGTTCCAGTGGCGCAAGCCGTGGGGGTTCAAATCCCTCCGCCCGCACCATCCCCCAAGGCCTGCCTGACCTGGAGCGAATGCGCGCGATGAATGTGACCGAAGTGACCAATGAGGGCCTGAAGCGGGCCTATACCGTGGTGGTGCCTGCCACCTCGATCGCCGCGCAGAAAGCCAAGCGCTTGGCCGAGCTGTCCAAGGATGTGAAGATTGCGGGCTTTCGCCCCGGCAAGGTGCCGGCCGCGGTGCTGCAGCAGCGCTACGGCCAGGCGGTGATGGGCGAGGTGCTCGAAGCCTCCGTGCAGGAAGCCAGCAGCAAGGTGCTGGAGGAGCGCGGCCTGCGCCCGGCGCTGCAGCCCAAGATTGACCTGGTGAATTTCGCCGATGGCGCCGACCTGGAATTCCGCATGGATATCGAGGTGCTGCCAGAAATCCCGATGCCGGATTTCGCGGCCATTTCGGTGACGCGCATGAAGGCGACGCCCGCAGACGCGCAGGTGGATGAGGCGCTGGCCAATATCGCGCGCCGGCAGTCCAGCCTGGAAGAAGTGGCGCCCCGCGCGGCCGCCAAGGGCGAAGTGATCTATGTCGATTTCGAAGGCCGCGTGGATGGCGAGATCTTCAAGGGCGGCACCGGCCAGGACATGCCGGTGGAAGTGGCCGGCCCCGGCTTCGTGCCCGGCTTCTCCGAGCAACTGGAAGGCATGGCGCCGGGCGAACACCGCACCGTGACCGTGACTTTCCCCGCCGACTACACGGCCACCGAACTGGCCGGCAAAGAAGCCACCTTCTCGGTGACGGCGAAGTCGCTGAAGGTGTTCGCGGTTCCCGCGATCGATGAGGAATTCGCCAAGAAGCTGGGCAGCGAATCGGTCGAGAAGATGCGGGAGATGGTTACGTCCATCCTGCAGAACGAGTATGACGGCGCGGCCCGCATGAAGGTGAAGCGCCAGTTGCTGGACGCGCTGGCCGAGCGTGCTTCGTTTGAAGTGCCGTCGGGCATGGTCGATGGCGAGTTCAACGAGATCTGGCAGCGCGTTGAGGCCGATATGAAGGCCGGTCGCCTGGACGAGGACGACAAGGGCAAGGACGAGGAAACGCTGAAGGCGGATTACCGCGCCATTTCCGAGCGTCGCATCCGCCTGGGCCTGATGCTGTCCGAGATCGGGCGCACCAACAACATCCAGGTCAGCCGCGAGGAATTGCAGCGCGCGATGC
>JAPLOK010000374.1 GCA_026400775.1 Alphaproteobacteria bacterium
AAGGCCTGCCCGCTGCCGCGATAGGGGATGTGCTGCAAGGGCAGGCCGGTCATCAGGCGGAACATCTCGCCTGCCAGATGCGGCGCGCCGCCATTGGAGGAACTGGCATAGCTGCCGCGCGCCGGGTTCGCGCGCAGATACGTGATCAACCCTTGCACATCACGCGCGGGCGATGATGTCGGCACCACCAGCATCAGCGGCACCGATGCGATGCGTGTGACCGCGGCGAAATCCGCCACCTGGTCGTAGGACAGCCGGACCATGTGCGGGATGATCACGTGTGCGGAGGCGTTGACCAGGAAGGTCGCGCCATCGGGGGCGGCGCGCGCCACCGCCTCGCTGCCGATGGAACCGCCGGCGCCGGCGCGGTTCTCCACCACAAAGGGCTGGCCCAGATCGGCGGTCAGGCGCTGGGCCACGATGCGGCCCAGAATATCGGTCGGCCCGCCGGGCGGGTAGGGCACGATCAGCCGCACGGCGCGGCTCGGCCAGGCTTCATCCGCGGCGGCCGCGCCAGCCATGGCTGTCATTAACGCAACGCGCCTTGTAACCCGCATCGCCCCTTCCCTTCTGTGTCGTTGCAGGCAGGATAAGCCCAACACGGGGAAGGACGCCATGCAGCCCTATAAAGGCCTGTTCGTGCTGGATGCGGCGCAGGGCATCGCCGGCCCCTATTGCGGCATGATGCTGGCGGCGATGGGCGCGGAGGTTGTGAAGCTGGAGCCGCCCGCGGGTGATTGGTCGCGCGGGCTCACCGCGCGCGACAATGGCCATTCTGTGATGAGCACTGTGTTCAACCGCGGCAAGCGCAGCATCATGCTCGACCTCTCCAAGCCGGAATCGCAAGCGCCGTTGCGTGCATTGGTGGAGCGCGCGGATGTGGTGCTGGAGGCCTTCCGCCCTGGTGTCGCCGCGCGCATCGGCCTGGGCGTGGAGGCAACGCGCGCGGACTGCGTGTATCTGTCCGTCTCCGGTTTCGGGCAGAGCGGGCCGCTGTCGGAGCGGCCCTGCACGGATGGCGTGATGCAGGCCTTTTCCGGCATCGTCGCGCTGAACACGGGCGCTGATGGCGCGCCGCACAAGGTGGGCAATCTGCTGGTGGATGTGCACACAGGCATGAGTGCCTTCGCCGCCGTGCAGGCCGCGCTGGCCGATCGGGCCCGCGATGCCGCGCCGCGCCGGCGCGTGCTGGATGTCTCGCTGCTGCAGGGGGCGGCATCGCTGCTGGCCATCAATGTCGCGGAGGCCGGGCTGCTGGGTCGCATGCCGGCCGAGCTCAACGTGCCCGCCGGTGCCTACCAGGCGCGCTGTGGCGCCTGGGTGATGGTGGCGCTGGTGCGCGAACAGGATTGGGTTGATCTGGTCGGCGTGCTGGAAGCGCCGCAATTGCTGTCCGATCCGCGCTTCACGGATTTCCCGACGCGGGCTGCGAACAAGCCCGCCTTGCTGGAATTGCTGCGCGCGATCTTCGCGCAGCGCGAGGCGGCCGATTGGGTGGCCGCGTTGCAAGCCAAGCGCCTGCTGGCGGACCGCGTGAACACCGTGGTGGACTGGCTGGCCGAGCCGCATGTGCAGGCGATCGGCGCTGCGCAGATGATGCAGCAGCCGGGGCTGGGCACGCTGCCGATGTCGTTGATTCCGGGGCTGGGGGCGCAGCTCGCCGCGGCACCGGGCATTGGCGAGCACACCGCCGAAATTCTGGCCGAGATCGGAGCCACCGCATGACCCACCGCAACGCCCAGGACCTGCCCATGACCATTGCCAGCCTCGATGCCGCGCGCGGCTTCGATCATGTGGTGGAGGGCTTCCTGAAGTACCGGCTGGATACGCCGCTGCGCCTGAAGGCCGCACTCGCGCTGGACCCGGCGGCGCCCATGCTGCATGCGATGAAGGCGGCGTTTTCGCTGTTGTCTTACAAGGTGGCGAACATGCCGGGGGCGAGCAAGGCGCTGGACGCCGCCGAAGCCCTGCCTGCAACTGCGCGCGAGGCCGCGCATATCGCAGCCCTGCGCGCCTGGGCGGGGCAGGACATGGCGCGCGCCCTGGCCATCTGGGAGGGCATCCTGGCCGATGCGCCGCATGATGTTCTGGCCTTCCGGCTGCATCATTTCTGCGCCTTCTGGCAGGGTCTGGCGCCAGTGATGCGCGATGTTGTCGAGCGTGTGATGCCCAGCTGGGACGCCCATATGCCGGGCTATGGCGCGATGCTGGCATGCCGCGCCTTCGCCGCCGAGGAAGCGGGCGATTATGCGCTGGCCGAGCATGCCGGCCGCGCCGCCGTAGCGCTGGACCCGGCGGATCTATGGGCGATCCACGCTGTTGCGCATACGCTGGAAATGCAGGGCCGTCGCAGCGAAGGCGTGGACTGGATCGAGGCTCTGCGGCCGCATTTCGCCGGCACCAACAACATCCAGCACCATGTGCTGTGGCACCAGGCGATGTACCACCTTGAGCTCGGCAACCATGCCGCGGTGCTGTCGCTCTACGATACGGGTTTCCGCGACCTGTCCAGCGAGATTACCCAGATGCAGCCCGATCTCTACATCGATTGCCAGAACGCGGCCTCGATGCTGTGGCGGTTGCAGCGACAGGGCGTGGATGTGGGCGCGCGCTGGGTGGAACTGGCCGAGAAGGCGGAAGCGCGGATCGGCGATGCGATGAGCGCCTTCACCCAGCCGCATTGGATGATGGCGCTCTGCGCCACCGGCCGCTTTGATGCTGCGCGTCTTATGCTGCAGGCGCTGCGCGATGCCGCGCGCGGCAACAGCCTGGAAGCGAGCACGCTGCGTGATGCGGCGTTGCCGGTCTGTGAGGCGATGCTGCTGCATGCGCAGGGCGATGCGGCGGGTGCCGTGCGTGCGATGCGCGGCGCGGTGCCGGTGATGCACCGCATGGGGGGCAGCCACGCGCAGCAGGATGTGCTGGAGCAGTTCTTCCTGGTCGCCGCGCGCGATGCCGGTGATGTGCCCGCGCAGCGCATGCTGCTGGAACGCGTGGCCGGCCGTTGGCACGTGCCGCCGGAGCGGCGCGCGGGCTATGCGGATGTGGCGCGCGTGGTGCGCCACTGAGAGTTTTTGCGAGACCGCTTCACCGCGCCGGCTGTCGCCTCCGCGGATCGGGCTCGGCTACAGCATCGCCATGCCGCCATTGACGTGCATGGTCGCGCCCGTGGTCCAGGCCGCCTCGTCGCTCGCCAGGTAAGCCACCGCGGCCGCGACATCCGCAGCCTCGCCCATGCGGCCCATCGGGATGCGGGTGAGCAGCGCGGTCTTCTGCGCGTCGTTCAGCTTGTCGGTCATGGGCGTTGCGATGAAGCCCGGCGCCACGACATTCACCGTGATCCCGCGCGAGGCGACTTCCTGCGCGAGCGACTTGCTCATGCCCATCAGCCCGGCCTTGGCGGCGGCGTAGTTGGCTTGGCCCGGGTTGCCGGTGGCACCCACGATGGAGGCTATGGAGATGATCCGCCCCGCGCGGCGCTTCATCATGCCGCGCAGGCAGGCGCGGGCTAGGCGGAAGGGGGCGTTCAAATCCACTTCCAGCACCGCGTTCCAGTCGGCGTCTGACATGCGCATGGCCAGGCCGTCGCGGGTAAAGCCGGCGTTGTTGACCAGAATATCGAGCTTGCCTTCCGTGGCCTCCACGCCATCGACCAGCGCGCCGGGTGCTGCGGGGTCGGCCAGGTCGGCCACCACCACGCGGCAGCGGCTGCCGAGTTGCTCGGCCACGGCGTTCAACTCCGCCTCGCGCCGGCCGCTCAGCACCACATGCGCGCCTTGCGCGTGCAGCGCCTGTGCGATGGCGATGCCGATGCCCGATGATGCGCCGGTCACCAGCGCCACCTTGCCGTCAAGCTTGAACATCTTTGCCTCCCGTCGCGCTGTCGAAGCGCTTCATCATGAAATACCGCGCCCCGCCCGGCGGGCAGTCGGGCAATTCGCCGAACAGGCGATAGCCCTGCTTCTCGTAGAAGGGCCGCGCCTGGAAGCTGAGAGTGTCCAGATAGGCGCCGATGCAGCCGCGGGCTGCGGCTTCGCGCTCCACCTCGCGCAGCAGTTTCGCGCCGAGGCCCTGGCGGCGCAGGTCCTCGGGCAGCCAGAACATCGCCACATGCACCCAGGCGGCGTAGCAATGCGCCACGATGCCTCCGGCCGGCTGCCTGTCACCGTCGCGGAACACCGCAAGCTGCAGCGGCATCCAGCCATGCGGGCCGACATGCGGGCCGTTGAAGGCGCGGAAGCCTTCGGACAGCACCTCTTCCAGCGAGCCCGCCGTGACCTCGATGCGCATCAGAGCGACCCCAGGAAGGCTTCGATATCGGCCGGCGTACCCACGGCCATCGCGGCCGCATCGGGCGCATTGCGCTTCATCAGCCCGGTCAGCACGCGGCCCGCGCCGGCTTCCACGAAGCGGGTGCAGCCCATGGCCACCATGGCGGCGACACATTCGCGCCAGCGCACCGTGCCCGTCACCTGTTGCACCAGTAGCGCGCGGATCGCATCCGGATCGGTGGCCTTGGCGGCGGTGACATTGGCCACCACCGGCGGGTTCGGCGCGCGCATGGTGGCGGCTGCCAGCGCCTCCTGCATCGCGCGCGCGGCGGGTTCCATCAGCGCGCAGTGGAAGGGGGCGGAGACGGGCAGGATCATCGCGCGCTTCACGCCGCGCGTCTTCGCGACTTCGACGGCGCGTTCCACCGCGGCCTTGGCGCCCGAGAGCACGGACTGGCCACCGCCATTGTCATTGGCCAATTCCACCACCTCGCCCTCGGCGGCGTCGGCAGCGATCTCGCGCGCCAGATCGGCTTCTGCGCCCAGCAGCGCGGCCATCGCGCCTGTGCCCGCCGGTGTTGCCTTCTGCATCGCCTCGCCGCGCAGGCGCAGCAGGCGGGCTGCGGTCGGCACATCGAAGCAGCCGGCGGCGGTCAGCGCGCTGTATTCGCCCAGGCTGTGACCCGCCACCAGCGCCGCGCGTTCACCCAGGCGGAACTGGCCTTCGCGCTCCAGCACGCGCACCACGGCGACCGAGACCGCCATCAGCGCGGGCTGCGCATTGGCGGTCAGTGTCAGCTCATCGGCCGGGCCTTCGAACATCAGGCGCGAGAGGTGCTGGCCCAGCGCGTCATCCACCTCCTGGAAGGTCTCGCGCGCGATGGGGAAGGCATCGGCCAGGTCGCGGCCCATGCCGGGGGCCTGGCTGCCCTGGCCGGGGAAGACGAAAGCAACGGACATTTGGTGAACCTTGAGTGGCGTTTCGTGCCGCTATGCGACCGGCGCTGCGGCGCGTCAACGCGGCGTCTCCGCGTCCAGCATCAACAGACTTCTTTGCAGCCAGACAGCGCGTTCGAAGGCGGCGGTGGCACGATGCAGCAGGTCAGGCGCCAAGGCATCGGCATGGGTTGCGCGTAGGCGGCGCATCATCGCGCCACGATCCTCGGTCAGGGCCAGCAATGTGGCGCGG
>JAPLOK010000404.1 GCA_026400775.1 Alphaproteobacteria bacterium
CCGGGTCCCGAAACTCACCGCGCGTGAACACGCCGGCCAATGCGTGGCGCACTTCTTCCGCCACGCGCAGCTGGCGTTGGGATGGCCCGGCCGCCGGGTCATGCGCGCGTTTGGACATGGGTAGGCTCTCCATCGGTCCTGCGCTCAACGCGGCAGGGATTCATACCGGACAAATGGCGCGATAAGCGGCTGCATAGCAGCCGGCGCCGCCCACAACCCATGGCCGCCCGCGATGCCGCCATGCGGCGGAAGCCAAGCGCGATTGCGCGCGCCCGGCGCCTGAGGGCACAAAAACCGGCCGCTAGGCGGCCGCCACCGTCTCGGTCTCGAAGCACTCGATCTGGTCGCCCACGCGGATGTCGTCGTAGTTCACGAAGCCCATGCCGCATTCGTAGCCGTTGGTCACTTCCTTCACGTCATCCTTGAAGCGACGCAGCGTGGACAATTCGCCGGTATGGATCACCACGCCATCGCGCAGCAGGCGCACACCGCAACCGCGCTTGACCACGCCTTCCGTCACGCGGCAGCCGGCGACATTGCCGATGCGCTTGACCTCGAAGACCTGCAGAATCTGCGCATAGCCGATGAACTTCTCGCGATGGACTGGGGCCAGCTTACCCTTGACCATCTTCTCCACGTCATCGGCCACTTCGTAGATGATGGAGTAGTAGCGGATATCCACGCCATCGCGCTGCGCCATCTCGCGCGCTTGGCTGGTCGCGCGCACGTTGAAGCCGACCAGGATGGCGCTGGACGCCTTGGCCAGCTGCACATCGCTTTCCGTGATCTGACCGACCGCAGAATGCAGCACCCGCACCCGCACTTCGTCGTTGCCGAGCTTGCCGAGTGTGACACCGATCGCCTCGGCGCTGCCCTGCACATCGGCCTTCACGACGACGGCCACTTCCTTCTGCTCGCCCGCCTGGATGCGCGCCAGCATGTCGGTCAGCGTTCCACGGCCGGCATTCAGCGCGGCCGATTGCTTCTCGCGCAGCTTGCGCTGGCGGAATTCGGAAATCTCCTTCGCGCGGGTCTCGTTCTCGACCACCACCAGCGGCTCACCCGCCGCCGGCACGCCAGACAGGCCCAGCACCTCCACCGGCACCGAGGGCCCGGCTTCCTTCACCTGCGCGCCCTTGTCGTTCACCAGTGCGCGCACGCGGCCATATTCGGCGCCGGCCACCACTATATCGCCGGTGCGTAGCGTGCCGCGCTGAACCAGCACGGTGGCCACAGGCCCACGCCCGCGGTCGAGCTTCGCCTCGATCACCGTGCCCTCGCCACCGCGCTTCGGATTGGCGCGCAGTTCCAGCACTTCCGCCTGCAGGTCGATCGCCTCGGCTAGCTTGTCGAGGTTCAGCGCCTTCAAAGCGGAGACCTGGATCTCCTGGGTTTCGCCGCCCAGCTCTTCCACCACGATCTCGTGCTGGAGCAATTCCTGCCGCACGCGGTCGAGGTTGACGCCCGGCTTATCGATCTTGTTCACCGCCACGATCAGCGGCACGCCGGCCGCCTTGGCGTGGTTGATGGCCTCGATGGTCTGCGGCATCACGCCGTCATCGGCGGCGACCACCAGCACGACCATGTCGGTCACCTTGGCGCCGCGCGCACGCAGCGCGGTAAACGCCTCGTGGCCGGGCGTGTCGAGGAAGGTGATCTTCTGGCCGCCCTTCATCTGCACCTGGTAGGCGCCGATATGCTGGGTGATGCCGCCGGCTTCCTTGGCCGCCACATCGGTCTTGCGCAGCGCGTCCAGCAGGCTGGTCTTGTGTGGTCGACATGGCCCATGATGGTGACCACGGGCGGACGGGCCAGCAGGTCCTCATCGGCGTCAACCGCGCCTTCCAGGCCCTGTTCCACGTCATCCTCAGCGACGCGCTTCACGCGGTGGCCGAATTCCTCGACCACCAGCTGCGCCGTGTCGGCATCGATGGTCTGCGTCAACGTCGCCATCACGCCCATGCGGAACAGCGCCTTGACCACATCGCCGCCACGCGCGGCCATGCGGTTGGCCAGTTCCTGCACGGTGATGGTCTCGGGCACGATCACGTCGCGCACGATGCGCTCGCCGCCTGAACGCAGGCGCTGCAATTCCATCTGCCGGCGTTCGCGTTCGCGGGCACGGCGCATCGAGGCGATGGAGCGCGTGCGCTCATCATCACCCTCGAGTGCCGCGGCCACATCGATGCGGCCGAGCCGGCGCTGTTGGTCACCGGCCGGCGGCGTCTTGCGGGGCGGCGCAACCTGCGCCTTGCGGGCCGGGCCACCAGGTGCCGCGCGGCGCGGGCGATTGTCTTCGGGGCCTGCTTCCTCACGGCCACGCAG
>JAPLOK010000151.1 GCA_026400775.1 Alphaproteobacteria bacterium
CCGGGCGGGTTGGCGCTGAGCCGGCAGGAATTGGCGCTGGCCCTCGCGGTGCTGCTGCTGGGGCTGTTGATGCTGGCCACGCGCCGCCACCCGCTGGCGCAGGCCGCCGGGCTGATGGGCGCGGAGAATGCCGTGCTGCTGGCCGCGATCGGTGCCGGGCTGCCCGGGCTGCTGCCGCTGGCGGCGGGCGGGCTGGCGGTGGTGGCCGCCGTCGTCGCCGGGCTGCTGGCGCTATGGCGCGCCGAGGAAGCGCCATGACCGCGCCACTCGCCCTGATCGGCCTGCCGCTGCTGGCCGCGGCGCTGATCCTGGCGCTGCCGGCGCTGGCACGCGGCGTGCAGATCGCGGCGGCGGTGCTGATGCTGCTGGCGGCGGTCGCGCATGCCGCGGCGGCGCCGGCCGCGATGCTGCCCTTCATCCTGCTTCTGCCAGTGCTGGCCTTGGCGCTGGCGCCCATCGCGCCACAAGGTCGGCTGCGCGGCGCGCTGGCGCAGGCAGCGCTGGCGGCCGCGATGCTGGCGCTGCTGGCCGAGCACGCGCTGCTGCTCTGGGCCGGGACCACGGCGGCCGCACTTCTACTGGCAGCGCTGCTGGCCCAAGGGGCGCAGCAAGGGGCGCAGCAGGCCAGCTGGACGATGCTGGTGCTGGCCGGTACCGGCGCGCTTCTGGCGCTGTTCGGCCTGGTCGCCCTGCATGTGGCGATGCCCGAGGCCGGGCTGCGGCTGGATGCACTGGCCGCCGGCGCGGCGCAGGCCGATGCCGGCATGCTGCAACTGGCCATGCTCTTCGCATTGCTGGGCTTCGCAGCCTTCGCCGCCCTGCCGCCACTGCATGCCTGGGCGCCCGAGGCCGGCCGCACGATGAGCCCGGCCGAGGCGCTGCTGCCGCTGGTGCTGCTGCCCATGCTGGGGCTGCTCGCGCTGCTGCGCCTGCCGTCAGCCAGCGGGCTGTCGGGCATCGTGCTGCCAGCCTTGGGCGTGGCGGGGCTGTTGCTCGGCGCATTCGCGCTGTGGCGCAGGCGGGATGCGCGCGAGATGCTGGCCTTCATCGCCGTGCTGCATGCCGGCATGGTGGCCATCGCGCTCGGGCTGGGCGGGCCTGCGGGGCGCATGGCGGCGCTGCTGCAATTGCTGGGGCACGCGCTGGCCATGACCGCGGCGCTGCTGGCGCTCGACACCGCGCAGCGCCTGAAGGGCAGCACGCGCATCGCCGCGATTGGCGGGCTGGCGGCACTGCATCCGCCGCTGGGCTGGGGGCTGGCGCTGGCGCTGCTGGCCTTGGCCGGGCTGCCGCCCTTCCTTCCCTTCGCGGCTGAATTCCTGCTGCTGACCAGTGCGGCGCGGCAGGCGCCCTGGCTGCTGGCGCCGCTGCTGCTGGGCCTGGTGGTGGGCGCCACCGCCATCGCCCACGCGGCGCAGACGTTGTGCCTGGGCGCGCCCACGCCGGATGTGCCCGATGCCGTGCGGCCGGGGCTTGCCACGCTGCTGCCACTGCATGGCCTGCTGGCGCTGCTGCTGCTGGGCGGCATCGCGATGCCGGCGGCGCTGACCGCATGGCTGCGAGCCGCCGCGGGATGGCCTGCATGATCGGCGCAGCACCCCTGTTCAGCCTCTGGGCGGAACCGCTGGCAGTGCACGCGCTGGTGCTGGACCCCGCGCCGCGCCTTGTCAGCCTGCCCGCCCCCGAGCGCCGCTTCCCCACGCTGACCCGCACGCATCCCGGCGCGGTGATGTTCGAGCGCATGATCCATGACCTCTGGGGCCTGGAGGCGCTGGGCGCCGAGGATGGGCGCCCCCTGCTGGACCATGGCCGCTGGCCGGTGCTGAACCCGCTTTCGGGCCGGCCGGTGCGGCATGCGGCAGCGCCGCCGCAGCCCGAATTCCAGCCCGCCTGGGGCGAGGGCGTGCGGCAATTCCCGATCGGGCCGGTGCCGCCGGACATCGAGGAACCGCTGCACTGGCGCCTGCATCTGCTGGGCGAGGCGGTGCTGCGCGCCGAAGCCCAGCCGGGCTTCGCGCATAAGGGCACGCTCGGCCTGATGCTGGGCAAATCCGCTCGCGCCGCGGCGCGCTTCCCGGCGCGGCTCGCGGGCGATGCAACGGTCGCGCACAGCCTGGCCTTCGCCCGCGCGGCCGAGGCCGCACTCGGCGTGACGGTGCCGCCGCGTGCCGCCGCCCTGCGCCGTGCCATGCTGGAGGCCGAGCGCGCGGCGGTGCTGCTACAGGGCGTCTCGCGCCTGGCCGAGGCCGCCGGCGCGCCGCAGCTTTCCGCCCGCGCGGCACTGCTGCGCGAGGCGATGCTGCGCGCCTGCTTCGGCGCCTTCGGCCACCGGCTGATGATGGACCGCGTGCTGCCCGGCGGTGTGGCGCAGGATATGGCGCCCGAAGGCCTGCCGATGCTGCTGGGCGCCATGGCCGCGATCGGCCGTGACTGGCCCTGGCTGCTGCGCGCGGCCAAGGCGCTGGCCGCGCGGCTGGCGGGCATTGGCATTGCACGGCCAGAGGCGGGCGTGGTGGCCGGCGGCATTCCCGCCCGCGCGGCGGGGCTGGCCTGGGATGCGCGTGCGGATGACGAGCTGCCCCCGCGCGCCGCCGTGCTGGACAGCGCCGATGCCGCCGCGCGGCTGTGGCTGATGCTGGCCGAATGCGATGACGCGTTGCGGTTGTTGCGGCTGGCGCTGGATGACGTGTCGCCCGGCGTGGCGAGCGCCCAGGCATCCAGCGTGCTGTCCGCGCCTGTGCCGGGCGTGGCGGGGACGGGCTTCGCGCTGGTCGAGGCTGCACGTGGCCCGGTGCTGTGCTGGCTGCGGCTGGATGAGGGCGGGCTGATCGCGCAGGCCTGGCTGCATGACCCGTCCTGGGGGCATCTGCCGATGCTGGAAACCGCGTTGGCCGGTGCCGAACTGCATGACGCGCCAGTGATCCGCGCCAGCATCCCCATCAGCCCCAGCGGGATGGATTTGTGATGTTTCACGTGAAACATTTCCTACGCCATGCCCCTGTTTCACAGGGTCACGGCTTCGGTGTTGCTGTGATGCTGATTCACCGCTCCGGTGCTGCGCACCTCGCGGATCAGACTCAGGGCTGCTCGGGTGCCCCATGCGCCTGATCCGCAACGCCCTGCGCCCCCTGAGCAACCCAGCCCCCGAGCCGGATGCGCGTGATGTCGAAGAACTCGCCACGCGCCTGAACGCCGTGGCACGCGCGCGCCTGGGGCGGGCACTGGCCATCCGCCATGTCGGCGCCGGCGGCTGCAATGGCTGCGAGCTGGAACTGCTCGCCACCCGCAACCTGGTCCTCGCACTGCAACGCTTCGGCCTGGAATTCGCGGATAACCCTCGGCATGCCGACATCCTGCTGGTGACGGGCCCGCTGACGCGCAACATGGTCGAAGCACTTGCCCGCACCCGCGCCCTGCTGCCCGAACCATCCTTCATCATGGCGGTGGGCGATTGCGCGGTGGATGGCGGCGTCTTCAAGGGCAGCTACGCGGTGGAAGGCGGGGTGCAGCAGGCGCTCGCGCCCGACTTAGCGGTGCCGGGCTGCCCGCCTTCGCCGACGCAGATCCTGTCTGGACTATTAACCTTGCTGGCGGTTCAGGATTGACACAAAACTGGGAACGTCATCCGTCACTGGCGAGGCCAGCAAAAGCGCCATTCCGTCATTGAAGAAACGGCACAGCGTATCGGCGTGCCAGCCATCACCGCGCCTGGTCTGCACCATGCCCCACGGGTTGCGCGCCGGGCGCAGGCTGCCGGCATTGTAGCCCACCGCGACCAAGGGCGGATCGAAGCCCGTGGGTTGGCGGCCGCCCATTCCCTGGCGGCGGATAAAGGCGGCACCGGCGGCCAGCGAGACCTCCGGCCGCAACAACGCCGCACGGTCCAGGCGCGGATCGGCCATGGCCTCGCGCGCGGTGGAGATCAGCGTCTGCATCATACCAATTCCCTTGGCTTTTGACTCACGTGGGGGATTCCCCGACGCGGCGCTGATGTGATTCACGCTGGTGATCCGTGGAGGCTCACCATGCCGCTTGCCATCTCGTTGCGCGCGGACTTCAGCGCGTCCGATCTTCG
>JAPLOK010000164.1 GCA_026400775.1 Alphaproteobacteria bacterium
GCACGCGATTACCGCCCGCGACCGGCGCGGCCAGCAATTCACGCGACACCGCGCGCGCATCGGCCATCGCATCGCCGCTGGTATAGTCATCGGCGATCAGGCTGGGGTGGATGCGCGTCTGCCCGAAGGCCAGCTGCGCTGTTTCCAACGCGCGGAACACCTCGCTGGTCAGCACTTCCGCCACCGGGATGTTCAGGCGCCGGAAGGCAGCCCCCAGCGCGCGCGCCTGCGCCTCCCCGGCCGCCGAAAGATTGCGCTGCCCGGCGCGGTCGCCACGCCGCCCGGTATCGACCTGGCTGCGATCGGTGATCGCGTGGCGAATGTAGAGGTTCAGGCCCCCGGCGCGCAGCAGCGCCAGCGCCTGCGGCGTCTCGATGAAGCGGAAGCCCTGGGCCAGGGCGGTGGCGGGGGCTGCGGCCAGCAGCATGCGTCGGAACATCATGGCGCGGGACATGGCCATATGCCTGCGCCTGCGCAAGACTGCCGCGCATGACCCGACACGAAGACTTGGCCCATGCCAGCGCCCAAGCCGTGCGCCTGGCCATCCGCGAGAAGCGCTGGCCCGGCACCACGCATGATCTGGCGCAGGGGCATATCCAGTCCAATCTCGCCGTGCTGCCGGCGGGCCATGCGTTGGATTTCCTGCGCTTCTGCCTGCGCAACCCCAAGCCCTGCCCCTTGCTGGACGTGACCGACACCGGCGACCCCGAGGCCCGGCAGGCCGCGCCCGGCAGCGATCTGCGCACTGACCTGTCGCGCTATCGCGTCTATCGCGATGGTGCGGCCGCGGGCGAGGTGGATGATCTGCGCGCCCTGTGGCGGCCGGACCATGTGGGCTTCGTGATGGGCTGCTCGCTCTCCTTCGACGCGGCGCTGGAGGCTGAGGGAATCCCCGCCCGCAGCTTCCGCCGCGGCGCGCGGATTCCGGTCTTCACCTCCAACATCGCCTGCGTGCCGGCGGGCGTGTTCCAGGGCCCGCTGGTGGTCAGCCTGAAGCCCATCCCCAAGCCCTGGGTCGAACGCGTGATCGCGGTGACGGAACGCTACCCGCTGGCACATGGCGGGCCGGTGCATGTGGGCGACCCGGCGGCGATCGGCGTCGATCCGCGCCGCGCGGAATGGACCACGGGCTGCGAGATCGGGCCCGACGAAGTGCCAGTCTTCTGGGCCTGTGGCGTAACGCCCCAGGCGGTCGCGATGGCCGCCGGCATCCCGGAAATGTTCACCCATTGCGTGGGACACATGTTCCTGACGGACCGGACGCTGGACGATATCCGGGTTTGAAGAGAATGCCGACGGGGAGAATCGAACTCCCGACCTACCGATTACGAATCGGTTGCACTACCGCTGTGCTACGTCGGCGCTGGGCCTTGTGGGCGGGCGGGTCATAGCGCCCAGCGCGCGCGCCCGCAACAGGGGTGTCAACCGCTGGCCAGCGCGTGCTGTTCGCGCAGCTTGTGGAAGGTGAGCGCGGGGAAATCCTCGGCGGTCCGGTTCAGGCGCCAGGTATTGGCAAACAGTGCCACCAGCGCGCCGTCATGGTCCTCGGCCGCGTCGCGCCGCAGCGTATCGGCGAAGCGGGCCATGTCGGGCTTGGGGCCGGTGACCCAGCGCACCTCGTTCCACTGCGTGGCGTCGAAGCCCGCCGGCACGCCATATTCGACGCGCAGCCGCGAGGCGAGCACGTCAAGCTGCAACTGGCCCACCACACCCACCAGCGGCGGGCTGCCATCCAGCGGGCGGAACAGCTGCACCACGCCTTCCTCGGCCAGCTGGTCCAGCGCGGTGCGCAGTTTCTTGGCCAGCATCGGGTCATCGAGGCGCACATTACGAAGGATTTCCGGCGCGAAGCTGGGCACGCCGCGGAAGTTGATGGCCTCGCCCTCGGTCAGCGTATCGCCGATGCGCAGCGCGCCGTGGTTGGCGATGCCCACCACATCGCCGGGCCAAGCTTCTTCAGCCACCTGGCGGTCCTTGGCGAAGAAGAACAGCGGCGCATTGACCGGAATCTGCTTGCCGGTGCGGACCTGCTTCAGGCGCATGCCCTTCGTCAGCCGGCCGGAGGTCAGGCGCAGAAAGGCCACGCGATCGCGGTGGTTGGGGTCCATATTGGCCTGGATCTTGAACACGAAGCCGGTGAGTGCCGCTTCATCGGGTGCGACATCGCGCGTATCGGCCGGCCGCGCGCCGGGTGGCGGCGCGAAGGATGCGATGCCGTCCAGCAGGTGCGAGACGCCGAAATCGCGCAGCGCGGAGCCGAAATAGACCGGCGTCAGCGTGCCCTGGCGGAAGGCTTCCAGGTCGAAGGCGTTCAACCCCGCCTCGGCCAGTTCTACCTCGGCCACCAGGGCCTGGGCGCGCTCGGCACCGACGCGCGCGGCAAGCGCCGGGTCGTCGGGGCCGGAGAGCTGTACGGCATCCTCGGCCGCGGTCTCCACTGGCAGGAAGCGGCGGCGCGCGATGTCATACACGCCGGCGAAATCCGCGGCACGTCCCACCGGCCAATTCACCGGGGCTGCGTCGAGTGCCAGCGTCTTTTCGATCTCGTCGATCAGCTCGAAGGGGTCACGCGCCTCACGGTCGAACTTGTTGACGAAAGTCAGGATCGGGATGTCGCGCATGCGGCAGACTTCGAACAGTTTTCGCGTCTGCGCCTCGATGCCCTTGGCCGCGTCCAGCACCATCACGGCCGCGTCCACCGCCGTCAGCGTGCGGTAGGTGTCTTCCGAGAAATCCTCGTGGCCTGGAGTATCCAGCAGGTTGAAGACCACGTCGTCCCGCTCGAAGGTCATGACCGAGGTGGCAACGGAGATGCCGCGCTCCTGCTCGATCTTCATCCAATCAGACCGGGTGCGCCGCGCATTACCCTTGGCGCGCACCGCACCCGCGAGCTGGATGGCGCCACCTTTCAGCAACAACTTCTCGGTCAGCGTCGTCTTGCCGGCATCAGGGTGCGCGATGATGGCGAAGGTGCGCCGGCGGGCGGCCTCTGCGGCGACAGTGATTTCGGGCATGGCCGGCGGTTAGCGCATTTTCGAGCCGGGCGGTATCGCCCGACGTCTCGGAAAATGCGGCACAGGCGACGGCATGGCGCCATTGCCCAGCGCGCGCGGCCCCCGATATGGAGCGGTGATGTTGGAAGCCGAAGCAACCATCCGCCTGAGCGTGTTCCTGGCCGTGCTGGCCGGCAGGATCCTGCTGGAACGCGCCCTGCCCTGGCGCGTGGCAAGGCCGCTGGGCATGTGGCGTTGGCCCCATAATCTGGGGCTGGTGGTGCTGGGCTCGGTGCTGGTGCGCCTGGTGGTGCCGGCCGCGGCCATGGGGGCTGCCTTCTGGGCCGAGGCACGCGGCATCGGCCTGTTCCACTGGCTGGCGCTTCCGGGCTGGGTGGCGGTGCCGATCGCGGTCGTGCTGCTGGATTTCCTGATCTACCTCCAGCATCGCGTCTTCCACGCGATCCCGTGGCTGTGGCGCCTGCACCGCGTCCATCACGCCGATACCGAGATGGACGCGACCACGGGGCTGCGCTTCCACCCGCTGGAGATCCTGCTCTCCGTTTTCATCAAGATGGCAGCGGCCGTCGTGCTGGGCATTCC
>JAPLOK010000388.1 GCA_026400775.1 Alphaproteobacteria bacterium
CCACGGTCGGGCTGAACAGCGCGGACCGGAATCTGGTGGACCTGTTCCGCCTCTATGGTGCCTCGCGCTGGCAGGTGCTGATGCGGCTGCGGCTGCCGACGGCGATGCCCTTTTTCCTCTCGGGGCTGCGCATCTCGGGCGGGCTCGCGCTGATCGGCGCGATCGTGGCGGAATTCGTGGCCGGCACGGGTGGGCGCGCCTCGGGGCTCGCCTATCGCATCCTGGAGGCCGGCTACCAGTTGCAGATCCCGCGCATGTTCGCGGCCCTGGTGCTGGTCTCGGCCACCGGCATTGCCATCTTCGCGGCGATGTCCTGGCTGTCGCACATGCTGCTGCGTCGCTGGCACGAAAGCGCGCAATCCGGAGACGCTTCATGATCGATGCGCTGCGCCAGGCGGGCGCGGAATATTGGCTGCGCGATGCGCGCGTGCCGGTGGCCCTGACCGATGCGGGCGGCCAAGGGCTGGCGCGGCTGGACATTCGTGTGGCCCAAGGCCGCATCGCCGCCATCGCACCAGCGGGCACCGCGCCGGATGGCATATCACTGGATGGCGGGCAGCTTTGGCCCGGCTTCGTGGATGCGCATACGCATCTCGACAAGGGCCATATCTGGCCGCGCCAGCCCAACCCGACCGGTGATTTCGCGGGTGCCATCGGAGCCGTCATGGCCGATCGCGGCGCGGCCTGGACGGAGGCCGATATGCGCGCGCGCGCCGAATTCGCGCTGCGCTGCGCACACGCCTACGGCACGGTTGCTGTGCGCACGCATCTCGACAGCTACCTGCCGCATGCGCGCACCACCTGGCCGCTGTTTGCCAAGCTGCGCGAGGAATGGGCCGGCCGTGTCGATCTGCAACTGGTCTCCATCGCGCCGCTGGACCGCTTTACCGGCGATGATGGCGTGGAACTGGCGGATCTGGTGGCCAGGCATGGCGGCAAGCTGGGCATGGTCACGCGGCTGGAGGGCCAGGTGCATGACGCGCTGCCCGCCGATTTCCAGCCGATGCTGGATGGCTTCTTCGCCCTGGCCGAGGCGCGGGGCCTCGCACTCGACCTGCATGTGGACGAAAGCGGTGACAGCGGCGCCCGCGCCCTGCGCGAGATCGCACTCACCGCGCTGCGGCGGAATTTCCGCGCGCCGATCCAGTGCGGGCATTGCTGTTCGCTCTCCATCCAGCCCGATGATTTCGCGGCCGAGACCATCGCGCGCGTGGCCGAGGCCGGCATCCGCATCGTCGTCCTGCCGATGTGCAACATGTACCTGCAAGGCCGCGCGCCGGGCCGCACGCCGCGCTGGCGCGGTGTTACGCTGGTGCATGAACTGGTGGCCGCCGGCGTGCCGGTCAGCCTCGCCTCGGACAACACGCGCGACCCGTTCTACGCCTATGGCGACATGGACATGGTGGAGGTGTTCCGCGAGGCCACGCGCATCCTGCAACTCGACCACCCGATCCATGCCTGGCCGCGTGCCGTCACCGCGCTGCCGGCCGCAGCCATGGGCCTCTCTGATCGCGGCATGATCCGCGTGGGCGCGCCCGCCGATCTGGTCGCTTTCCGCGCGCGCGGCTGGACCGAGTTTCTCTCCCGCCCGCAGACGGATCGCGTGGTGATTCGCGCCGGCCGCCTGCTGGACGCGACGCTGCCCGACTACCGCGAACTGGACGCGACGCTGGGCGCCACCGGCTGATGCTACCAGCGCGCCAGCCGCGCCGAGACGCGCGTGAGAAACGCGCCGCGATCAATATCGCCGCGCTGGTCCATGCGCGTCAGGTACAGCCAGTCCAGCTGGCAGCCCTTGGCGCAAAGCCGCCTTATGCCGCTGCCCAGCACGCGCCGGTCCGGCCAGCCCAGATACCACAGCAGCCACAGCGGCGAGCCATAGGTGGTGACCACGCCGATGCGCTTGATGTTGGTCAGCGCAGGTTTGATCGCGCCCTCGCCCAAGGTGAAGGTCACGCCCGGCACCCAGATGCGGTCGAACCAGCCCTTGAGCATGGCCGGCATGCCGTACCACCAGGTGGGGTAGACCAGCAGCAGCGCGTCGGCTGTTTGCAGCTGCGCCACATCGGCCTCGATGCCTGCCAGATTGCCGGGAATGTCGTGGTAGATGCCGCGTTCGGTGGCCGAGAGCACGGGGTTGAAACCCTCGGCGTAGAGGTCGCGCAGCATCACCTGGTGGCCGGCCGCTTCCAGCGCCGCCACGGCGGCATTCTTCAACGCCGTCGAGAAGCTGTCCGCGCGCGGGTGCGCATGCACGAGAAGCACTTTCATGCCCGCGCTTGTGCCGCGCGGCCCAGGCATTTTCAAGCGAAGCGGCCACGCGCAGCGCCTCGGAAAATGCGACCACTGCACATTGCCACGGGGAAAACCGATGCGCGTCCTGGTTCTTTTCGCCCACCCTTTGCCTGAAAGCTTCAACGCGGCCACGCACGCCGTCGTGCTGGAAGGCCTGCGCGCCGCGGGCCATGAGGTGGATGATTGCGACCTCTACGCCGAAGGGTTTAACCCCGTGCTGTCGGCCGAGGATCGCCGCCAATACCACGACCTCTCGATCAACCAACTGCCCGTCCAAGGCTATGTGGACCGGCTGAAAGCGGCTGAGGCGCTGGTGCTGGTCTATCCCACCTGGTGCTTCTCGATGCCGGCGATATTGAAGGGCTGGTTCGACCGCGTGCTGCTGCCCGGCGTGTCGTTCTCGCTGGGCGATGACGGCATCGCGCGGCCGGCGTTGACGCATCTCAAGCGCATCGCAGGTGTTGTGACCTATGGGCGGCCGCGCTGGAACGCGCTGCTGGTGGGTGACCCGCCGCGGCTCGCGGTCACGCGCTATCTGCGCATGCTCAATGCCGCGAAGGCCCGCATCGAATATCATGCGATCTACGACATGAACCGCGCCACCGCCGAACGCCGCGCGGCCTTCCTGGCGAAGCTGCGCACGCGCTTCGCCGCCTGGTGACAGGGCCGCGCCTCAAGCCTGCAGCGCGCGCTGGCCCCAAGGCAGGCAGTGGAAATCGAACCCGCCCTCCACCGTCGGCTTCACCACCTGGAAATAGGGCGAGAGATCGAAATCCCGCGGTACATAGAGCGAGTGGTGGCGGATATGCCATTCCTCCTCTACCCAGCGCGCGCCATCCGCGCCGGTGGCCACGCGCGTGCCGTATTCCGGCAGGATCGGATAGCCGATCGCGCCGAAGGCTTCGGCGATCAGCGTCGAACAAATTGCCCGCGTCGGGTCGCCGCTGCCCAGTGACATCAGCCGCCGGCGCATCCGCCGCGGCACTGGCGGTTCGGGCAGCATGTAGCGTGCCAGATCCCAGACATTGCGCAGGTCATAGCTCTGCCCCAGCCGCGCGATGACATGGTCGCACACCGCGCCGCGCTCGGCCTCGCTCAGGCCCACGGGGCGGCAGATCCGCGTCGCGTGTCGGTTGAATTCGGCCAGCCCCACGCTGCGCACGCCGGCCACCACATCGGCCTCCACGAAGAGATGCGCCGGCGTCTGCAACCGCCCCGCGCCCAGCGCGCCGACATAGAGCGCCGCATGCGACCAGGCCGAATTGGTCAGGAACTTCACCGCGGCCGAGATGCGGCTGTGCCCTTCCACCAGCAGCACATCGGCCGGCCGCAATGCTGCCAGCAGCTTTTCGGGCGGGGTGGGAAGGGTGATGCTGGGAGTATTGCGTTCCGCCGCCAGATAGCGGGCCAGCGCCTCGCCGGTGGCCTGCAACATGCGGTTCATCGGGCGTTCCTCATCTTGAGCCAGCCTGCGTTACCGCGCCGCCTGGGGTCAATGCGCGGCGCATGCGAAGCTTGGTATGTACGCGCTTAACGGTTCCGCTATCGCCCTGGCGGATGTTTGGCCCTTGCGCGCCGGCCCGCCAGCGGCGAGATTTCCGTCCAATGAACTGGAGGACACAACCATGAATCGCCGTCACCTTCTCGCCGCCACGCCTGTCTTGCTCGCCGCGCCGCATGTGCGCGCCCAGGGCACCTGGGTGCCCACGCGCCCCATCACCATGGTAGTGGGCTTCCCGCCCGGCGGCCAGACCGACTTCGCCGCGCGCGTGGTCCAGACCGGCATGCAGAACGCGCTGGGCGTGGCCGTCACTATCGACAATCGCGGCGGTGCGGGCGGCAATATCGGCACCGAAGCCGTGCTGCGCGCGCGCCCCGATGGCTACACCATCCTGGCCGGCAACGTGTCTCCCATGGCGATCAACCCGCACACCATGGATGGCATGACCATCGACCCGCGTGAGATGGCGGCGATCGGCCTTGCGCTGCAATCCAGCCTGATCCTGTGCACGCATCCCTCGATGAACGTGACCAACCTGGCGCAGCTGCGCGCCTGGATCGCCGCCCAGCCGCGCGGTTCGATCAACTATGGCAGCGCCTCGGCCGGCAGCCTGACGCATATCGCCATGGAGCTGTTCCGCGAGCGCCTGGGCCGCCCGGACATGACCCATATCCCCTATCGCGGTTCGGGTCCGGCAATGGCCGATTTCATCGCCGGCCGCTTCAACCTGATGTTCGATGGCGCCTCGGTTGTCGCGCCCTTCCTGCAGGATAACCGCCTGCGCGGCGTGCTGGTCACCGGGCGCGACCGCAGCCCTGCCTTCCCCGATATCAGCACCGCGGCCCAGCAGGGGATGAACGAGTTCACCTTCTATGCCTGGATCGGGCTGTTCGCGCCGCGCGGCACGCCGCCCGAGGCCATCACGCGCATCAACGCAGCCCTCAACGCCGCATTGGCCGACCCCGCCACGCGTGAGCGCATGACCAGCCGCGGCGATGAACCCGGCGGCGGCACGCCCGCCGACATGGCCCGCATGATGGCCGATGACTACGCCCGCTGGCAGGCGGTGGTGCGCGCGAACAACATCCGTGCCGAGAGCTGATCAGCGTATCGGGGCGGACGGCGCGCGGGTAATGTCGCGCGCATGTCCGCCCCACGCGCCCTGGCGCCGCTGAAGCACCCGGTCTTTCGTCTGCTCTGGATCGCGAATCTCGCATCCAACATCGGGCTGTGGGTGCAGAATACCGGGGCGGGCTGGTTGATGACCACGCTCGACCCCACGCCGGTCATGGTGTCGATGGTGCAGGCGGCGTCCATGCTGCCGGTGTTCCTGTTCGCGCTGCCGGCCGGCGCGCTGGCCGATATCATCGAACGTCGCACCTACCTGATCATCGTGCAGCTCTGGCTGGTCGCTGTCGCGGTGCCGCTGGCGCTGCTGGATGGCGCGGGGCTGCTCGGGCCATGGGGGTTGGTCGCCTTTACCTTCGCGCTGGGTGTGGGCCTGGCCGCAAGCTTCCCCGGTTGGGCCGCGACCACGCCGGAACTGGTGCCCAAGCAGGACCTGGTCGGCGCCATCGCGCTGAACGGCATCGGGTTCAATGTCGCTCGTGCGGTGGGCCCGGCGATCGGCGGGCTGATCATCGCAAGCCTGGGCACCGCGGCCGCCTTCGCCTTCAACGCCCTGTGCATCCTGGTGCTGGCGGTGGCGTTGCTGGGCTGGAAACGCGAGGCCGCGCGGCCATCCCTGCCGCCAGAGTCCTTTCTCTCGGCCATCCGCACCGGGCTGCGCTTCGTGGCCGCCACACCCGCCATGCGCAGCGCCATCATCCGCGCCTGCGTCTTCTTCCTGTTCGGCGCGGCGGTATGGGGGCTGATGCCGCTGCTGGTGCGCAAGGGGCTGGGGCTGGGGCCGGAAGCCTTCGGCCTGCTGCTGGGCACCATGGGCGTGGGCGCGGTGACGGCGGGGTTCATCATGCCCTCGCTGCGCGGCCGCTGGGACCGCGGCGGGATCGTGCTGCGCGCCTCGCTGCTGTCATGCCTGGCGCTGGCCTTGATCGGCGCTGCGGTGCCCACCGGCGCGGGCTGGCCGCTGGCGGCGATCGGGATTTTCCTGTTCGGCATGTGCTGGCTGGCCGGCGCCAGCACCTTGCAGGCCGCGGCCTCACTGGCCGCACCCGGCTGGGTGCGCGCGCGCGCCTTGGGCATCTACCAGACCTGCTTCTTCGGCGCGATGACGCTGGGCGCGATCATCGCCGGCTGGGTGGGCGATCATGTCAGCGTCTCCGGCGCGCTGCTGGGCTTCGCGGCGGTGGGCGCCGGCGCGTCATGGCTGGTGCGCCGCTACGGGCTGGATGCGGATGCCGAGAGCGCGCCGCCGCCCACCGCGCCTGTGCTGCGCCCGCTGCCGGCCTCTCACGAAATGCGCGAGTTGCTGCACGGCGACGAATCCGGCCGCGTGATGGAGGTGGTGCGCTACACCATCGCGCCCGAGGACCGCAGCGCCTTCCTGGCGCAGATGGAAGCCGTGCGCCGCGTGCGACAACGCGTCGGCGCCGTCACCTGGCGCCTCTATGAAGATGTCGCGCGCCCCGAGCGCTTCGTGGAATTATGGGTCACCGAAAGCTGGACCGACCACCTGCGCGAAGCCGGCCGCATGACGGAAATGGACCGCGCGGAAGTGGCGCGCGCGCTGGCCTTCGACCGGAGTGAGGCGGGTGCGGAAGCGGTCAGGTATGTGAACCTGCTGTAGCGCCCTGGGGAGGGACGCTGTCCCTCCCCAAGACACCTCAGCCGGCCCGCACCTGACCGGTCCCGACCACCTGGTACCGATAGGTGCAGAGCTGCTCCAGCCCGACCGGCCCGCGTGCATGCATGCGCCCCGTGGCGATGCCGATTTCGGCGCCGAAGCCGAATTCGAAGCCATCACAGAACTGGGTGGAGGCGTTCCACATCGCCACCGCGCTGCCGATGCTGGCGAGGAACTGCGCGGCCGCGTCGGCGTCGTTGGTGATGATCGCCTCGGTGTGTTCGGAGCCATAGGTGCGGATGTGGGTGAGTGCTGCGGCCATGTCGTCCACCACGGCGATGGAGAGGATGGCGTCCAGCCACTCGGTGCGGAAGTCGTCTTCGGTGGCGGCGGGCAGGTCGGGGCGGATGGCGCGCGCGCGCGCATCGGCGCGGAAGGCGCAGCCCAGCGCCGCCAGGTCATCGACCAGCGCGGGCAGCAGGGCGGGCGCGATGGCCGCGTCGATCAGCAGCGTTTCGGTGGCGCCGCAGACGCCGGTGCGGCGCATCTTGGCATTGGCCAGGATGCTGCGCGCCATGGCGGGGTCGGCGGCGGCATGGATATAGGTGTGGCACAGGCCTTCGGCATGCGCGAGGACGGGAACGCGGCTTTCGGCCTGCACGCGCTCGACCAGGGATTTGCCGCCGCGCGGGATGATCAGGTCGATCAGCTTGGCTGCTTGCAGCATGGCGCCCACGAAGGCGCGGTCGGCGTCCGGCGCGGTCTGGATGGCGGCCTCGGGCAGGTTGGCGGCGCGCAGGCCGTCCAGCATGGCGGCGTGGATGGCGGCCACGCTGCGCACGCTTTCGCGCCCGCCGCGCAGGATGACGGCATTGCCGGATTTCAGGCACAGCGCGCCGGCATCTGCCAGCACATTGGGCCGGCTTTCGAAGATCATGCCAATCACGCCGATGGGCTGCGCGACGCGGCGGATGACCAGGCCGTTGGGGCGTGTCCATTCCGACAATGTGCGGCCGGCGGGGTCGGGCAGGGCGGCCACTTCCTCCAGGCCCTTGGCCATCGCCTCGATGCGGGCGGGGGTAAGGGTGAGGCGGTCGCGGAAGGCGGTGGTCAGGGTGTCGGCGGCGAGCAGATCCTCGGTGTTGGCGGCGAGGACGGTGGCGCTGCGGGCGCGGATGGCGGCGGCGGCGGCGAGCAGGGCTGCGTCCTTCTGGGCGCGCGGGGCTGCGGCCAGCAGCGGCGTGGCGGCGCGGGCGGCTTGGGCTGCGGCGTGCAGGGCGGCGGTGGCGGGGGAGGGCGCGGCGTTCATGGCGCGGTTATGGGGCGCGGGTGATGCCGCTGCAATCACCATCCAGCGCCTTGACCAGGACGCCGCCAGGACGGACATGCCAGCCCATGCCTCGCGGCGCCGTCCGTCGCGATCCACCCGCCCCCGATCGCAGCATGGGAATGGCCGATGAGCCTTGCGAACCTCGCCGATCTGCGCAGCGGTGCCGCCAGCGGCGCGCGGGAATTGCGCCTGGGCGGCTGCGGCCTGACGGAATTTCCGCGCGAGATCTTCGGCCTGGCCGACACGCTGGAGGTGTTGGATCTCGGCTTCAACGCGCTCTCCAGCCTGCCCGATGATCTCGGGCGGCTGCACCGGCTGCGCGCGCTGTTCTGCTCCGGCAATCCCTTCGAACGCCTGCCGCCGTCACTGGGCGACTGCGCTGCGCTGAGCCAGGTCGGCTTTCGCGGCACCGGCATGCGTGAGGTCCCGGCCGAAGCCCTGCCACCGCGCCTGCGGTGGCTGACGCTGACCGACAACCAGATCGAAACACTGCCGGCCGCACTCGGCGAACGCCCGGCCTTGCAGAAGCTGATGCTGGCCGGCAACCGGCTGCGCGCGCTGCCCGATGGGCTGGCGGCCGCGCCGGCGCTGGAATTGCTGCGCATCGCCGCCAATGGCTTTGACGCCGCGCCGCCCTGGCTGACGGCGCATCCGTGCCTGGCCTGGCTGGCCTGGGCGGGCAATCCCTTCGCGCGCGGCGCGGCGCCCACGGGCCGCCTGGTGCATTGGCGGGATTTGCAGGTGGGGCCGCTGCTGGGCCAGGGCGCCTCGGGCCTGGTGCATCGCGCGCATTGGCCCGATGCGCCTGCGGGCCTGCCGCAGGTGGTGGCGCTGAAGCTGTTCAAGGGCAGCATGACCAGCGACGGGTTGCCGCAGCACGAGATGGCGGCCTGCCTGACCGCCGGCGCGCATCCGCAATTGGTCGGCGCGCTGGGGCGGCTTTCCGGCCACCCCGAGGGCCGCGATGGCCTGCTGATGCCGCTGTTGCCGGACCACTGGCGCGTGCTGGCCGGCCCGCCGAGCCTGGAGAGCTGCACGCGCGATGTCTATGACCCTGGCCTGCGGCTGAGCGGTGCTGTGGCGCTGCGCATCGCGCACCGCATCGCGCTGGCGGTGGCGCATCTACATGGCAGCGGGCTGACGCATGGCGATCTCTACGCGCACAACATCCTGTGGGATGGCCAGTCGGGGGAGGCGGTGCTGAGCGATTTCGGCGCGGCTTCGGTGTTGCCGGAGGGCAGTGGGCTGGCGCGGCTGGAAATGCGGGCCTTCGGGCTGCTGGTGGATGAGTTGTTGCGGGTCAGTGTGGATGAGGTGGGCTCGGTGTTGCGGGATGTGCGCGATGCGTGTCTCGCGCCGGATGTGCTGCTGCGGCCGGGGATGCTGGAGGTGGTGCAGGCACTGGGGGCGGCGGATCGAGGGTGATGTTTCACGTGAAACATTTCCTAGGAATTTGATCGTATCAACCCTTTGACCTGGAATCGTGCAACGCCCGCTGAATAGCACGCGCCATTGTCACGCCACGCCCGGTTTGGACGCGTCGCCCGCTACGGCGCAACGCCCCGCGCATCGCCCGACCCCGTCCGATACCGATGCGTGCTCGCCCCAAACGCAATCAACACGCCCTTCTCATCCCGCACCTCACTGCGCGCGAAGAACACATTCCGCCCGGCCGTCGCCACCTCACCGGTGGCGGTCAGCACCACCCCGATCGGCGCCTGCCCGGTGAACCGGCAATCCAGATCCAGCGTCACCGCATGCCGGGTCTTGCCCGGCTCCGCGCTGAACAGCCCGGCAAACGCCCCGGCCTGGTCCAGCATGGACAGCATCACCCCGCCATGCGTGATCCCGCTGCGGTTCGCGTGCCCCTCCACCGTCCGGCATTCCAGCCTGACCAATCCCTCGCGCCATTCCACCACCGCGATGCCCAGCAGCGCGTGATAGGGCGAATGCGTCCCCTCCATCACGCGACGCCCGCGCGGCCCATATCCAGGAATTTCTCGCGCCTGCGCATGCGCAAGGTCGCGCCATCCAGCGCCAGCAGCGGGTCCAGCGCGGCCGCCACCGCATCCCCCACGCGCTCCATCGCGAGTGCCGGCGAGCGATGCGCGCCGCCCAAGGGCTCCGGCACCACCACATCCACCAAAGCGAGCTTGCGCAGATCCTCGGCGGTCAGTTTCAACGCCTCGGCCGCGGTCGGCGCCATCGCCGCATCGCGCCACAGGATGGAGGCACAGCCCTCCGGCGAAATCACCGAATAGATTGCGTGTTCCAGCATCAGGATGCGGTCCGCCGCGGCCAGCGCAATCGCGCCGCCCGAACCACCCTCGCCAATGATCGTCGCCACAAACGGCACCGGCGCTTCCAGCCCGGCCTCGATGCTGCGGGCAATCGCCTCCGCCTGACCCCTTGCCTCGGCTTCGATGCCCGGAAACGCGCCCGAGGTATCGACAAACGACAGCACCGGCAGGTCGAACCGCCCGGCCAGTTCGATGATCCGGCGCGCCTTGCGATAGCCCTCGGGCTTGGCCATCCCGAAATTATGCCGCACGCGCGTCTCGGTATCGCGCCCCTTCTCGGTGCCCAGCACCGCCACCGCCCGGCCCCGGAAACGGCCCAGCCCGCCAATCACCGCCGCATCATCGGCAAAGGCGCGGTCACCGGCCAAGGGCGTGAAATCCGTGATCAGATGCCGCACATAATCCAGCGCCTTGGGGCGTTCGGGGTGGCGCGCCACCTGCGCCTTCTGCCACGGCGAGAGCTTGGCATAGGTCGCGGCCAGCAGCTTCGACGCCTTGTCCTTCAGGCGCGAAACCTCCTCGGCCACGTCGATGCCGCCGGTTTCCGTGGTGCGGCGCAGTTCCTCGACCTTGCCTTCCAGCTCGGCGATGGGTTTTTCGAAGTCCAGGAAGTGATTCATCGGGCGCGCGGTTACCGTGCCGGCCTGGCTGATCGCACGCTACTCAGCCGCCGGCCAGCCCGGCATCGCCTGCACCCCGCGTTCGAAGCGCGTCCACATCCGGCAATCCGCCATCACCCAGCCAGGCGCCGGCGCCACGCTGCCGGCCACCGCAGGGCATCGCTCGACCGCCCGGGCCAGCTGCGCCGCATCCGCCACGCGGCGGCTCAGCGCCGGGTTTTCCCAATTCTCCCAGCGCAGTTTTCCCAGATGCCGGGCGAACCAGAAGCGCTCCATATGCCGCGCGCGCGGCACGTCGCGCCCGTCATAATGCTCCGAGACCACGGTCTGCGCGCGGAAGGCCGGCCGCTCGGCCTCGCTTTCCCACCAGGGGTAGTCCACCTCCATCAGCCGCCAGCGTGTCAGGCTCGGCACGTGGCGGAAGGGGCAGCGCGCGGCCGCGCGGGTGGCGTGCAGGAAGACCAGGCGCTCGCGCCATCCCAGGGCTGGCTGTCCGGCCCACAACAACCAGCCGCCGAGGCCTGCCTCGCGCCCATCGGCGCATTCGGGCGCCTGGAACCACAACACGCCGGAGGCGCCATCCTGCGTTATCCACACGCCCACGCCATCGCCGCGCGGGCCGATCAGGTCGCCGCCATCATGCGCGGGCTGGTGGGTGCCGAAGGGCGGGAAATCGAATGTCTGCGCCACCAGCGTGGCACCGCGCCTGCGCCACAGCACGGAATCGCTGGCCTGTTCGCGGAAGCGGTCGAAGCGGCGCCACGGCAGGGGGCCGGCCTCGGCCGGGCGGGGGGCGGTGCAGGCGGCCTCGAAGGGCAGCACCGCAGGGTCGGAGCAGATGTGCTGCACCAGATGCGTGGGCTCCAGCGCCCAGGCTGGCCAGGCCAGCAACACCAACAGTAAAAGGCGCCCGCGGACCAGCCGGGGCGCCCCACGACCCATGCGGGTCAGGCCTTCAGAAGCCTTCGCGCTCGATGCGCTTGCGCTCGACCTTGCGGGCGCGGCGCACGGCTTCCGCGGATTCGCGGGCGCGGCGCTCGGAGGGCTTTTCGTAGTGGCGGCGAAGCTTCATCTCGCGGAACACGCCTTCACGCTGCAGCTTCTTCTTGAGCGCCTTCAGCGCCTGTTCAACATTATTGTCCCGAACGATGACTTGCACGCGACGTTCACTCCTGGGGTCAGGCGAGAGGTTGAAAACGGGATGCGCGTCGCCGGCCGGGAATCCGGACCGCGACGTCTCTGGACGCCCTATACATGCGCAGCCCGGTCGCGCAAACCCCTTTTTTCGCGCCCAACCCCGCCAAGATAACGAATCATGGCCCTCCTGAAGATCGCCCGCCTGGGCCACCCCGTGCTGCTGGCCCCCGCCGCCCCCGTGCCGGACCCCACCACGCCCGATATGCG
>JAPLOK010000302.1:0-12717 GCA_026400775.1 Alphaproteobacteria bacterium
GCGGCCTATTGCGAGACGGATGTGGCCGCGACCTGGCTGCTCTGGCTGCGCTGGATGCAGGCCACGGGTGCGATGTGGGCCGAGGCTACGCGCGACAGCATGGCGGCTTTTGCGCGTTGGGCGGAAGAGGATGGCCGGGCGCATCTGGCGCCGCTGGGTGAGGCGGCCTCGCGCCTCGCGGGTTAACGTTCACACCGAATGAACATCGTGGAACGATGCGCCAATTCGCCCACATCCGGCGCGCTGCGCTCCGCGCCTGTGCTGGCAGCTAGGCGCGGCGTGACCTGGGCGCGTTGCAGGAAGGCCAGCGTGGCCTCTGACCGGATCGCGAAATTCACGTTCTGCGCGATGTCCCCGGTGCGCTGGGCTACGCGTTGCGCATTCAGCTTGGAGACGATGACGCCCACCACATTGCCCTGCATGTCCAGCAGCGGGCCGCCGGAATTGCCCGGCTGCACCTCGGCGCTGATCTGGATCTGGTTGCGGTTGTCAGCGATGCCGGCCAGGCCATTCACCTCGCCACGGGTCAGCTTGGGGTCGGAACTCAGCAGCCCGGCCAGCGGGAAGCCATAAGCGATCACGCTTTCACCCCGGCGAACGGCGGGGCCGCTGCGGATGGGCAGGATCGGGCCGGAGAGGCCCGGCACGGTCAGCACGGCCAGGTCGAGTGCGGCATCCGCCCGCGCGGGCGGGGTGGCGGCCAGCCAGCGCCCTTCGGGCGTGCGCAGGATGACGCGGTTGCAGCCATTGATGACGTGTTCATTGGTCATCACGCGATCGGCCGCGACGATCCAGCCGGTGCCGGTGGAAACCTGGCGGGCCTGCTGGTTGGGCGGCGCCTGCGGCACATTGGCGGCCTGAGGCGCGGGGGCGCGGGCGGCCGCAGCCTGGGACATGTCAATATTGCGGTTCTGGCAGACATCCTGCTCGCGCAGCACGGATTCACGGCCATCGGCCAGCACCAGGCGCAGGTCGAAACGACAGGCCGCGGGGTCGGTCGGCACCACGCGGAAGCCGGAATTGACCGGCAGCGGGCGGCCCGGGGTCAGCAGGGAATTGCCCCAGTCATTGCCCTCGCCGCGCGGGGAGCGGACGGCGTGCAGGGCTGTGGCCTCGGCCCCGGTTCGGTTGACGACGCGGAAGCCCGCGGGTGGCTCAGGCGCCCCAGGGGGAGTCTGGGCGGTGGCGGGCAGGGCGAGGAGGGTGGCGAGGAGGAGAGCGCGGAGCATGTCGCTCATGTGCGATGGGCTCAGGCGGGCGGCAAGGGGGAAGATCGGCCTGCGGACGCAAACCCGCCTCGGCAAGCGCTGGCGGCCATCCGCACCGGGCGGCACCGGCGGCGTGCTGGACGGTCCGGGCGCGTCGCGGCATCCGTTTTTTATGTCTATTTAATCATAATAATGATTAAATTGAAAAGGAGGTGCTGATGGTCACAAGCGCCGATCCCATAACCGACCAGTCGTTCTTCACCGTTGAAATTGAAGGTATGTGCCGAATGCGCGTCAGTCTGACGGCCTAGCCCGGTGAGCTGAGCTATTGTTATAAATATGATTATCATTATGCTGAGCAAATCCATGACCGACGATGCCAAGAAACCCACCGCCGCCGTGCCCGCCATCCACCAGCGTCCCGCACATCTGGCGCGTCGCTTCAACCAGCTCTGCCAGGCGCTGATCGCCGAGGCGCTGGAAGAACAGGGGCTCACCAATATCGAATATCCCGCCCTGGCCACCCTCGCGGAGGAGCCGGGCATTGACCAGCGCCGTCTGGCCGAGGCGATCGGCATCGACCGCAACAGCGTGGGCCAGCTTGTCGAAACGCTGGAACGCCGCGGGTTGATCCTGCGCACGGTCGATGCACAGGATCGCCGGGCGCGTGTGCTGCACCTCTCCGCGGAGGGACGCGCCGCGCGGGATCATACGCGCCCGCGCATGCTCGAGGCGAATGCGCGCATCCTCGAGCCGCTCGCCGCCTGGGAGCGCGAGGCCCTGCTCGCCCTGCTGCTGCGCGTCGTCCACCACCATGAGAGCCGCGCGCGCCCAGGGGCCGGGCGCCGCCGCCGCCCCACGACCCAATCCCGATCGGAGATCCGTCATGACTGATCGCCTCCCCCGCCGCAGCTGGCTGGCCGCAACCCTCGGCGTCGCGGCGATGCGGCCGGTTTCCGCCACCGAGGCGTGGCCATCGCGGCCGATCCGGATGATCGCGCCACTGCCGGCGGGCACCCTGCCCGACATCACCATGCGGCTTTTCGCCGATGGGTTGGCCCGCCGCCTGGGTCAGCCGGTGGTGCCCGACAACCGGCCCGGCGGGGAGGGCGTGGTGGCCACCACCGCATTCCTGAACCTGAATGACGACCACAAGCTGTTCTTCTCCTTCGCCGGACCGATCACGGTGAACCCGCTGACCATGGAGCGGCTTCCCTATGACCCGGCGCATCTCATCCCGCTCTCCTCGGCGGCGCTGGATTTCATCGTGGTCGCGGGGGCGCCCGATCTGCCGGCCGATGATCTGCGTCAGGCTGTCGCTCTCGCGCGGGCACGCCCGGGCGCGCTGGCCTGGGCTGCGGCCCCGGGGGCGATCGGTCTTGCTTTCGAGGGCTTCGCCGCGGCGCAGCGCCTGGATCTCCTGCGCACGTCCTACCGCTCGCCGCCGGATGCGATGACGGATCTCGGCGCCGGTCGCATTCAACTCACCGTCACGCCGCTCGGCACCGCCCTGCCGCATGCGCAGGCTGGGCGCGCCAAGCTGCTCGCCGTTACCAACCCCGCGCGTGCCCCTGCCGCGCCGGAGGTGCTGACGACCGCGGAGCAGGGCTTCCCCGACTATGCCTTCCAGGGCTTCGTCGGCGTCTTTGGCCCGCCCGACATGCCCCCCGCGCGCCGCCTGGCGGTGAGCGAGGCGGTGCGCGCGGTCGCAGCCGAGCCGGAGATCGTCCGCCGACTCGCCGCCGCCGGCCAGGTCGCACATGGCAGCACGCCTGAGGCCCTCGCCGCGATGATCGCCGCACAGCGGGCGCAGGTCGCAGCCGGTCTCGCGGCGCGGGGCGGGGCGCCCAGGTGAGTCCGCCTGCTGCGGTCAAGCTGATACGAGAATTGAACGACGCCTTGGCCAGCCTGCCGGCGGACCCATCACCCAACCAGGAATGAATTGACTATATCGGTGAAATTTCCTGCATTTGCGACCGCTGTTTGACAACCCCATCCGCCCCCCAGCCACCGGCCGGGACCATCTTGCAGGGCAGCCCCTTGCCCGCGCCCGGGCCCGCGCCTGGAATTTGTCGCAAGCGCGCGACTTGCGCGTTTTCAACAGCTTGCCGCCCAGGCGCCGAATTTTTTCGCAAGCGTACATCACCAGCCCTATGGCCGGAATTTGTCGCAACCCCGCACCACACCGCCGCCGGCCAGGAATTTTTCGCAAGCGCGCATCATCGCCCCCGCCATACACACAACCCCGCCGCCACCATCGCCGCGCAGCCCGCCACCCCCAGCACCCAGGGCGTGGCCACCGCGGCATGGAAGCACAGCGCCACCAGCATCGTCCCCGTCGCCTGCCCCAGCACCCGCGCCGTGGACTGCATGCCGCCGGCCACCCCGGCCCGCGCCCGCGGTGCCACCGCCAGCATCGCCCGGTTGTTCGGCGCCTGGAAACTGCCGAAGCCCGCGCCGCAAAAGGCCAAGGCCAGCATCATCCACCAGGCCGGCGCGCGCGGGTCCAGCCCCGCGATCACCAGCAGCCCGAGTGCCACCAGCGCCGCACCGGCGGCCGGCAGCAGCGCCGAACTCACCCGGTCACTGAAGCGCCCGGCCAGTGGAGCGGCCACCGCAATCGCCGCCGGCCAGGCCGAGAGGATCAGCCCGATCTCTGCCACGCTCCGCCCCGCCGCCGTCAGATGGAAAGGCAGCGTCACGTAAAGCATCGCCTGCGCCCCGAACATGCAGGAGGAAGCCCCCACCGCCAGCCGCACCACGCGGATGCGCAACAGGTCCAGCGGCAGCACCGGCGCCGCGTGCCCGGCCGCCACCCGCAGCAACAGCCACAGCGCAGCCAGCCCCAGCCCCAGCACCGGCACACCCAGCCAGGGCGCCACCAGCAGCAAATCCAGCCCCAGAATGATGCTGGCGAAGGTCACCATCGTCAGCGCCGCGCCTGCAAGGTCGAAGGCGCGCTTCTGTGGCGGCACATCCGGCAGTGCCCGCTGGCCCAGCAGCAGCACCCCCAGCCCGATCGGCACCGCCAGGAAGAACATCATGTGCCAACCCGCGACCGTGATGATCAGCGAGCCGATCGAAGGCCCCACCGCCGAACAGAAGGCCACGGTGAAGGCATTGATCCCGATCGCGCGCCCCAGCTGCGCCGTGGGGTAGATGTTGCGCATCAACCCCGCCGTCAGCGACATTACCGCAGCCGACCCCACGCCCTGCATCACGCGCGATGCGAGCAGCCATTCCAGCCCCGGCGCGAAGGCGCTGCCCAGCGCGCCCAGCAGATAGATGCACAGGCCCACCTGGTAGACGCGTCGAAAGCCCAGCACTTCACCCAGCGCGGCGCAGGGCAGCAGCAGCCCCACCAGCGCCAACTGATAGGCATTGACCACCCAGGTCGCGGTCGCCGGATGGATCGCGAGGTCCCGCGAAATCGTCGGCAGCGCGACATTGACCATGGCGGCATCCAGCACGCTCATGGCGACACCCACAGCCACGCATATGGTGGCCGCGCGCCGCCGCGCGGGAGGCAGCCCGTCCTCAGCGATACCCGCTGAGGTCACGCCGCGGCGGCTTGCGCCACCCGCGGCAGGGCGACACCCACCAGCTCATCCGCGCCCAGCAGCGCGGTCAGCTGGTCCTCGCTCCAGCCCTCCGTGCCGGCCGGGCGCATGGGCAGCACCAGCCAGCGGTAATCGGCTGTGCTGTCCACTACGCGCACGCTCATGCCCGGCGGCAGCACCGTGCCCCATTCGGCCAGCACGCCGCGCGGGTCGCGTACCGCCCGTGCCCGATAGGCCGAGGACTTGTACCAATGCGGCGGGAAGCCCAGCACCGCCCGCGGGTAACAGCTGCACAGGGTACACACCACCAGGTGATGCAGGCTGGGTGTATCTTCCAGCACGCCGAGCGGCGGGTTGCCCTTCATCATGGCACCCATCTCGGCCGCCACCGCCGTGCCATCGGCCAGCAGCCGCGCGCGGAATTCGGGGTCCGCCCAAGCGCGGGCGACCATGCGCGCGCCGAGTTCGGGGCTTGCGCGTTCCGTCGCCGCGCGCTTCTCGGCGATCTCGGCCTCGGTCACGATTCCCTTGCTGGCGAGCGCGGCCAACAGTTTTTCCAACAATGCGACGCTGTCGGGCCGCGGGTCAGGCTTGGCCATCGGTATTCTCCAGCCAGTGTTCGAATAGTTCGACCATCAGCGTATCGCCCGCCTGGCCTTCATCCCAGACCGGCGGCTGGTCGAAGACGACATGGTACAATTCGCGCGGCGCGGCAGGCCGGCGAAAGGCGATGTCCTCCGGGTTCGGGAAGCTGCCCAGATAGCGCTCCACCCGCCCCGTCCTGCCGCGCAGGTAGTGCGGTGTGCGCAGATGCAGCCGCGCCAGCGCCTCGGGCCATGCGTCCTTCACGCGCACGGCGGTGCCTGCAGGAAATTTCATGCCACTTCGTCCCAGGCCACCACGCCGCGTGCCAGCAGCACGGCCGTCATCGCCTTCAGCCATTTCTCATAATAGCTCAGGCCGAAATATTCTTCCGGCGGCAGGCTCTCGATGTTGAGCCGCTGCTCATCGGTGGTGATCAGCCCCTTCTCGCGCAGCACCACGCGCAGTGCATCGACCCGCTTGTCGAACTCATTCAGCGGCGGGTCGTCCAGCTCCACCGGCGTGCAGCGGAAACGGGCATTGCCGCCCAGATCATGGTGGTAAACCGTTTGTTCCATAGGCGCAGGCTAACGCCCGCAGGCCGGGTGCGTCCAGCGCTTGACCGGCGCGTGCCGCCTTGCCCAAGGATATGCCCATGAGCTTTCGTCCTCCCGTGACCGACCCGTTGTTTAACCTCGCCTGGCACCTGCTCAACATCGGCCAGGCGGGCGGCCGCGTGGGCATGGATATCCGCGTACTGGAACCTTGGGCGCTGTATAGCGGTGTCGGCATTCGCGTGGCCGTGCTGGATGACGGGGTGCAGGCCACCCACCCTGACCTGGCAGCCAACATGCTGGCCTCGACCGGCACGCTGCAATCGGCGCCGCTGCGCCCCGGCACCGGCGAGAATGGGGACAACCACGGCACCGCGGTCGCCGGCATCATCGCAGCCCGCGGCAACAATGCGCTGGGCGGCGTGGGGGTGGCGCCCGAGGCCGGGATCCTCGCCTATCGCAATCGCGGCCAACCCGGCGATGGCGCGGCCAGCGCCACCCAGGCCTTCCTGCAGGCGCGGCTGGACCGCGCCGATGTGGTGAACAATTCCTGGAGTGCCGACGAGGCCTTCAACCAGGGCTGGCGCGACAGCGCGACCACACTCTCCCAGTTGACCAGCCTGGGGCGCGAGGGGCTGGGCGCCGTGGTCGTCTTCTCCGCCGGCAACGGCCGGGCGCAGGCGGCCGATTCCAACGCCGACATGCTGCTCAACAGCCGCCATGTGATCACGGTCGCCGCACTCGACAATCGTGGCGTGGTCGCGAACTACTCCACCGCTGGTGCGAATATCCTGGTGGCCGCCCCCGGCGGCCAGGCCGATCCGCAGCTGGTCAATGGCCGCGGCCTGCTGACCACGGACCGCGTGGGCAGCGCCAATGGCTACAATGATTCGGGCATCAACCCGGATTATTCGGGCTTCGATGGCACATCCGCCGCCGCCCCCGTGGTGTCGGGCATCGCCGCGCTGATGCTGCAGGCCAATCCGGGCCTGGGTTACCGCGATGTCCAGGAAATCCTGGCGCTGACCGCCCGCGTGACCGACCCCTTCGATATCAGCCGCATCACCACCGCCACCGGCAATTGGAATGGTGGCGGCATGGGCTTCTCGCGCGACAGTGGTTTTGGCTTGGTCGATGCCGGCGCCGCGGTGCGATTGGCCGAAAGCTGGGGTGCCGCGCGCACCGAAGCCAACCTGCTCATCGCCCCCCGCGATTCCACCCTGGCCCAGGGCACGGCCATCACCGCCGGCGGCCAGGTGCAGACCAGCTTCGTCATGACCGCGCCGGGCGGCGCCTTTGGGGGGTTCCGGATCAATCGCGTGGAGCTGGATCTGGCGCTGACCGCCACCCGCGCGGTGGATATCACGGCCAGCCTGCGTTCGCCGGGCGGCACCGTCATTCCGCTGCTGGTCACGCCCGGCAATGCCTTCGCCTTCAACGGCGACACGCCCGACCCCGCGCGCCCCATGGCCTGGCCCACCGATGGCCATTCCCTGACCACGCCGGGCTTCTGGGGCGAGAATGCCGTGGGTGTCTGGCAACTCACGATCGGCTCGTTAAGCGGCGCGACATTCGATGCCGCGCGGCTGCGCGTGCTGGGCGATTCCGCCACCGCCCCGGGCATGGGCAGCGCCGAAGTGCTGACCGATGATTTCGGCACGCTCGCCGTGCTGTCCGCCGCGCGCGCCACGCTGGGGCAGGGCGGTGTCACCGCCATCAATGCCAGCCCGCGCAGCGGCGCCATCATGCTCGACCTGAACGAACAGGCAGGCCGCGCCGATGGCGTGCTGATCGCCATGACCGGCAGCACCCTGCGCGACCTGCTGGGAGGCGCGGGCGATGACACGCTGGTGGGCGACAACCTGGCCAATATGCTCGTGGGCAGCTGGGGCCGCGACCTGCTCTCCGGCCGCAACGGCGCCGACAGCCTGCTGGGCGGGCTGGGGCTGGACACGCTGCTCGGCGGCCAGGGCAACGACACGCTGCGCGGTGGCCCGGACCACGACACGCTTCATGGCGAGGAAGGCGAGGACCAGCTTGATGGCGGCCTGGGTAACGACGTGCTGGGCGGGCAGGAGGGGCGCGACACGCTCTGGGGCGGACCGGGCGATGATACGCTGTATGGCGGCCTCGAGAGTGATGAATTGTGGGGAGAGGCAGGGCGGGACTGGCTCTACGGCGAGGCTGGTGCGGACCAGATCATCAGCGGCTCGGGCCAGGATTCGCTGTTCGGCCAGGATGGCGATGACCGCCTGTTCGGAGAGGCCGAGGCCGACCAGCTCTTCGCGGGCCTCGGCGCCGATTTCCTGGCCGGGCAGGAGGGCGACGACACCCTCTGGGGCGAGGCCGGCGGCGACTTCCTCTATGGCGGCGCCGGCCAGGACCAGATCGCCGGCGGCGCGGGTGCGGATATCTTCTACTTCCGCAACCGCGCCGAAAATGCCGACATGATCATCGACTTCAACCGCGCCGAGGGCGATCGTATCGCCATCGAAGCCTTGGCCTTCAACATGCCCGCGGGCTGGGTGCTGACCCCTGGCGTGGGCCTGCTGCAAGGGGCCGGCGTGCTGCCCCTGCAACGCACCGCCACCATGTATATGGACAACACCACCCGCGCCTTGTGGTTCGACCCCGACGGCACCGGCCCCGGCGCGCCCGGCGTCGTCGCCTTCCTGCTCAACACACCCTTGCTGCAACCCGGGGATTTCTGGATCGTGTAGCCGGAACCGGAGACACCCCATGCGAACCACCCGCCGCGCCCTTGCAGCCCTGGCCACTGCACCGATCATCGCACCGGCCTATGCGCAATGGCCCGAACGCCCGGTGCGGATCATCGTGCCCTTCGCACCCGGCGGCGGCACCGACATCATCGCGCGCCTGGTCGCGCAACATCTGCAGACCGTCACCGGCCAGTCCTTCATCGTGGAAAACCGCAGCGGCGGCTCGGGCGTGATCGGCACCGAAGCAGTGTTCCGCGCCGCCCCCGATGGCCTGACCCTGGCCATGACCTCCTCAGGGCCGTTCAGCATCCTGCCATTGCTGCAAAGCGTGCCCTATGACCCGATGACCGGCTTCGCACATGTCGCCCTGCCTGCGCACACACCACTGTTCATGGTGGTGCCGCCCACCTCGCCCCACCGCGGCATCGCTGATTTCATCGCCGCAGCACGGGCCAATCGCAGCGGCATGAACGCCTGCAATGTAGGCGTGGCCTCGCCCTCACATCTTGCGGCCGAGATGTTCGCCGCCGGCTTCGGCTTGCGCTTCGAGAACATCCCACACCGCGGCAGCGCACCCGCCCTGCAAGATACCGTGGCCGGCCAGTGCGACGTGCTGTTCGACAGCGGCACATCTTCGGCCGCGCCAGTCCGGCAAGGCCAGGTGCGCGCGCTGGGCGTCACCTCACCCCAACGCCTGCCGACCTTCCCGGATATCCCCACCATCGCCGAAAGCGGCAAGCCCGGCTTCCAGGCCAGCACCTGGTCGGCCCTGGTGGCACCGGCCGGCACACCGGCGGCCATCGTCGAACGCATCAACGCCGAAACCCGTGCCTTCGTGCGCACAGCCGCGCAACAAGAACGCCTGATCGCACAAGGCAGCGTGCCACTCGACCTGTCACCCCAAGGCTTCACCGACTTCCTGCGCGCGGAAATGGACGCTTGGCGCGAAGTGATCCGGACGGCGAATATCCGGGTGTAGCGGCGGGCGTTCTGGGTGGGGCGGCGCCTCTCTCCAAGGACCACCCACCCCTTTCAGTGCCACCCCCGTTTACCCCGACAACACGCCGGCCAGTGCATGCCACATCGGCTTGCGGCGCAGTTCGGTGTCGAAGGGCAGGCCGCGTGTTGGGATGTTGTCGCGGCGGGCGACGTCGCGGTCCTGGGTAAGCCAGGAGTGCCTGTCGGTCAGGCCCCAGGTGATGATGGTGCGGCAGCCGGCTTGTGTGGCGGTGGAGCAGAATTCGCGCACGCGTTGCGCCACGGCGTTGTCGCGTGCGGTGATGTCGGGCGGCAGTTGGTCGGCTTCGCGCACGTCCAGTTCGGTGATGATGATGGCCAGGCCCATGCTGCGGATTTCAGCCAGGAAGCGACCGAAGTGCTGGGCGTCGAAGGGGCGGCGCAGTTGCAGATGGGCCTGGATGCCGAGTGCGTCCAGCGGTGTGCCGCGGTCCAGCAGGCGGCGCAGCAGGGCGAGCAGGCGGTTGCGTTTGATTTCGGCGTCCGGCGTGGCTTCTTCAATGCCGTACTCGTTCAGGGTCAGCCGCAGTGTGGGATCAAGGCTGCGGGCCAGGCGCAGCGCGTGTTCGATGTAGTCCGGCCCCAGGGCGCGAAACCAGGGCGATTCCCGCAAGGGGTTGGGGCCGGCTTGTGGGTTGTCGGCGCCCGGGGCGTTGGCGATGGGTTCGTTGATCACGTCCCAGTCGCGGATGGCCTGGCGGGTGGCGGGCAGGATGGTGTTGAAGTGGGTTTCCAGCGCGGCGCGAGCGGCGGAGGCGCCATCGGCCAGACGGCGGGGCAGCCATTCGGGCATGGCATTGTGCCAGACCAGGGCGTGGCCGCGCACCCGCTGATGGTGGCCGTGCGCGGCGGTGATGATGCTGCGCAGCGGGGCGAGGTCGAATGTGCCTTCGGTGGGTTGCAGGGCTTCCCACTTGCCTTCCCATTCCGGCACCAGGATTTCGGCTTCGGTGGCGAAGAGTCGGGCGTAGTCGGCATCCTGGGCCAGGATCTCGGAGCGGATGGCGGCGCCGAAGGCGCGGCCGAAGGCGCGGGCCTGTTGGCGCAGCGGTGCGAGGTTGGGTTGTGCCTGTGCGGGCAGGGCCACGACCGGCAGGGCCAGGGCCGCGCGGCGGTTCAAGCGGCGCGCGCCATGGGGGGCTGCAGCGCGCGTTCGTAGCGACCCTGGCGCCAGCGGACGAGGCGGAAGGCGGCGTGGGCGGCGGCGCGTGACAGGCGGCCGCGCGGTGGCAGGCCCACCGCCTTGAAGATCATGCCCATGCCGCGGTCCAGGTGGCGGAACTGGTAGAATTTCATGGCGCGGGCCATGTAGCCGGTGATGCAGCGTTCGTGGTTGTAGGGCGTGCCTTCGGGTTCGTTGGAGACGTGAAAGGCGAAGGCGAGCTCGTCATCCTCGGTTTCCGTGGCACGGCCGAGGGCGATGCGCAGGCGCGCCAGATGCGAGAGGTTCTCGCGTTCCAGGTAGCGGCGCAGATGGTCGTAGAACAGCTTGAAATGGCGGTATTCATCGGCCGCGATCAGGCGGCAGACCTGTTGCAAAACGGGCTCTTCCGTGGCTTCGGCGAGTGCCGTGTAGTAGCTGGAGGTGCCGGTCTCGACGATGCAGCGCGCGACCAGTTCGCCGCTGCGCGAGCCGCGGATGGAAGCATCGGCCTTCACGTCGATCGTGTAGCCGGCGCGGTAGCGGGCGAAGGCGGCGGGGTAGTCGAAGGACGGGTCGGCCAGCTGCGCCCAGCGGCCCAATGCATCGCCATGCTGGACTTCTTCCACCGCCCAATGGTCTGCCGCCCGGCGGAAGTCAGGGTCGTCGGCGAAGATCGAGTTGAGGTAGAGCGCGTAATCATCGCCATTGCGTTCCACCATGGCGGCGGATTTGACCAATGGAACGATATCGGGGTCGACCTTGGAGGGGTCGAACTGGTCCCAGGCGATGTCTTCGAGGTGCCAGTGCTTCATGCGGCTGATCTTCGTTCAGCCATGGCCTGGTTCAAGGGGGCGATATCAGGCAGCGCCGGCCAGGTCGCGCATGGCGCGCATGGCCAGCAGGCGATCCATGGCGACGTCGCGCGTTTCGGGGGCGGCCATGGCGGCTTCGGCATAGGCGTGTTCGGCGGCGGTGACGCGCTTTTCGGCCTCGGCACGGGACAGGGTGGCCAGGGGCGTCGCTTCATCGGCCAGCACGGTGACACGGCCGGGGGTGACTTCGGCAAAGCCGCCGGCAACGAAGAGCGCCTCGGTCTCCTGGCCGTTCTCGGTGACGCGGATGGCGCCGCCGCGGAGTGCCACGATCATCGGGGCATGGCCGGGCAGCACGCCCATTTCGCCCTCGGCCGCGGGGATGATGACCATCTCCACGGGGCGGGAGAGCAGGAGCTTCTCCGGCGAGACGAGTTCGAGTTGGAACGTGGCCATCACAGCACCTTTCTTTTTCCCGGGCCGCAAGGCGGTCTGCGCCGCCCAACAAACCTAACCCCTCCGTGCGCCAGAAGCGCGACGTAAACCAAGCCGGCGGGTCGGACGACTCGTTCCGACGCGCCCAGCGCCTGAGGGCGCAAATAAAAACGATTGAAGAGGCCGCTACGCAGCCTGCTTCAAGGTCTCCGCCTTCTTCACGGCCTCTTCAATCGTGCCGACCATGTAGAAGGCGGCTTCCGGCAGGTGGTCATAGTCACCGCGGCAGATGCCAGCGAAGCTGCGGACGGTGTCCTCCAGCTTCACGAACACGCCGGGGGAGCCGGTGAAGATCTCGGCCACGTGGAAGGGCTGGCTGAGGAAGCGCTGGATCTTGCGCGCGCGCGCCACGACCAGCTTGTCCTCTTCCGACAGCTCATCCATGCCCAGAATGGCGATGATGTCCTGCAAGGACTTGTAGGTCTGCAGGATGCGCTGGACTTCGCGCGCGGTGTTGTAGTGGTCATCGCCCACCACGCGCGGGTCGAGGCCGCGGCTGGTGGAGTCCAGCGGGTCCACCGCCGGGAAGATGCCCAGTTCGGCGATCGAACGGTTCAGCACCGTCGTCGCGCCCAAGTGCGCGAAGGAGGTGGCGGGTGCCGGGTCGGTCAAGTCGTCGGCCGGC
>JAPLOK010000302.1:12760-14061 GCA_026400775.1 Alphaproteobacteria bacterium
CCGCGGAGGGGATGCGGCCCAGCAGCGCTGAGACTTCCGCGCCCGCCTGGGTGAAGCGGAAGATGTTGTCCACGAAGAACAGCACGTCCTGGCCCTGCTCGTCTCGGAAATATTCGGCGATGGACAGGCCCGACAGCGCCACGCGCGCACGCGCGCCCGGCGGCTCGTTCATCTGCCCATAGACCAGCGCCACCTTGGAGCCTTCGGTGTCGTTGTCGTTTAGCTTGATGACGCCGGCATCAACCATTTCATGGTACAGGTCATTGCCTTCGCGCGTGCGCTCACCGACGCCTGCGAAGACCGACACGCCGCCATGCGCCTTGGCGATGTTGTTGGTCAGCTCCTGAATGGGCACGGTCTTGCCCACGCCGGCGCCGCCGAACAGGCCGATCTTGCCGCCCTTCAGAGAGGGCGCCAGAGATCGATGACCTTGATGCCGGTGACCAGGATTTCCGCGCTGGTCGCCTGGTCCTCGAAGGAGGGCGCGCTGCGGTGAATGGTGTAGGTCTTCTCGCAGGGCACCGGGCCACGCTCGTCAATCGGCTCGCCGATGACGTTCATAATGCGGCCGAGCGTGCCATTGCCCACCGGCACGGAAATCCCCGCGCCGCTGTCCAGCACTTCGGAGCCACGAACCAGGCCGTCCGTCGTGTCCATGGCGATGCAGCGCACGGTGCGCTCACCGAGGTGTTGCGCCACTTCCAGCACCAGCGTGCGGTCTTCGACCTTCACGGACAGCGCGTTGAGCATGGAGGGCAGCACTTCGGGGAACTGCACGTCCACCACGGCGCCCAGCACCTGCGTAACCTTGCCGACGTTGTTCTTCATAGCGTGCGTTCCTTCAGAAATGTTGTTGATGCGATTCACGCTGCGCGCCATGGGCGCTACGCGATCGCATCAAACGGCCTCAGCACCGGAGATGATCTCGATCAGCTCCTTGGTGATGTTGGCCTGGCGGGTGCGGTTGTAGTTCAGGGTCAGTTTCTTGATCATCTCGCCCGCATTGCGCGTGGCGTTGTCCATGGCGGTCATGCGGCTGCCCTGTTCACCGGCGCCGCTATCCAGCAGCGAGCGATAGACCTGGATCGCCAGGTTCTGCGGCAGCAACGCGGCCAGGATCTGTTCCTCGGCCGGTTCGTATTCATAGAGCGCCTGCACGGTGCCGCTGTCCACCACGGCCTCGGGCAGTGGTGCCGGGATCAGCCGCTGTGCCGTCGGCACCTGGGTGATGACGTTCTGGAAGCGGTTGTAGACCAGTTCGCAGACATCGAACTCACCGGCTTCCAGCAAGGCGGTGATGC
>JAPLOK010000370.1 GCA_026400775.1 Alphaproteobacteria bacterium
GCCAGCGCGCCATTCTGCGCCATCGCGCTTCCTTCCCACTTGGTGGCGGCAAGGATGCAGCGCGTGGCGCAGAACGTCCATCCAGGCTACTCGGCCGCGGTCGGCGGTTCCCGCCGTTCACGCTTCACGAGCAGCTTGTTCAACGCGTTCACATAGGCACGCGCGGCGGCCACGATGGTGTCGGTATCCGCACCCTGCCCGTCCACCAGCTTGCCATTCTCCTCCATGCGAACGGTCACGCGCGCCTGCGCATCCGTCCCGCCGGTGACCGACTGCACGGCAAAGAGCTTGAGTGCCGTGTCATGCGGGAAGGCGTGGCGCAGCGCGGCGAAGGTGGCATCCACCGCGCCATCGCCGGTGGCCATGCCGTCGCGCTTCTCGCCATCCACCTCGATGGTCAGCGTGGCCATGGGCTTGGCGCCCATGCCGGTGGCGACCGTCAGCGCCGTCAGCTTCAGCCGGTCATTGCCGCGATGCACCTCGTCATCGACCAGGGCTGCGATGTCCTCGTCATAGACGACCTTCTTGCGGTCCGCCAAATCCTTGAAGCGGCGGAAGGCGTCGTTCAGCTGGTTGTCGCCCAGCTCGTAGCCCAGCGTCTTCAGCCGGTCGCGGAAGGCGGCGCGGCCGGAATGCTTGCCGAGCACGATGGAATTGGTGGTCCAGCCCACGCTTTCCGGCGTCATGATCTCGTAGGTCGAAGCATCCTTCAGCACGCCATCCTGGTGGATGCCGGACTCGTGCGCGAAGGCGTTGCGGCCGACGATGGCCTTGTTGGGCTGCACATCGAAGCCGGTGATCGCCGCCAGTTGTCGGGAAGCACCCAACAGCTTCTGCGTGCGGATGCCGGTCTTGGCGCTGATCGCGTCATGGCGCGTGCGCAGCGCCATCGCCACTTCTTCCAGCGAGGCATTGCCGGCGCGTTCGCCGATGCCGTTGATGGTGCATTCGACCTGTTGCACGCCGGCCTCGATCGCGGCCAGCGTATTGGCCACCGCCAGGCCCAGGTCATTGTGGTTATGCGTCGAGAAGATGACCTGGTCCGCACCCGGCACGCGCTCACGCAGAGAGCGGAAAATCATACCCATATCGGCCGGCAACGAATAGCCGACGGTGTCGGGGATGTTGATCGTGGTGGCACCCGCCTTGATCGCCGCCTCCACGCAGCGGCACAGGAATTCGATGTCCGAACGCGAGCCATCCTCGGCCGACCATTCGACATCCGCGGCATGGTTGCGCGCCAGGCTCACGCTCTCGGTGATGCGCGCCAGCACTTCCTCGCGCGTCATGCGCAGCTTCACGCGCATATGCAGGTCAGACGTCGCCAGCACGATGTGCACGCGCGGCCGCGCGGCGGGCTTGGTGGCCTCCACGCTCGCCATGATGTCCGCCTGGTTGGCGCGCGAGAGGCTCGCGATCACCGGCCCGTCCTTGGCGAAGCGTTTGGCGATGGATTGCACGCTCTCGAAATCGCCGGGGCTGGCGATGGCGAAGCCCGCCTCGATCACATCGACGCCGAGCCGCCATCGCGCAGCGTCGTGTCGAAGATGTAGATGCGGCCTGTTTCGACCTGGCCGAAGCTTGGATGGATGAAGGGCATGGGAGTGGTCCTGCGTGTGGTTGGCGCGCGGCATCCTCGCCGCCGGGGTGACCCCTGAGCGACGCGGCCATGCGGCCTTACGTCCCGCTCAGGGGCGCTGAAGTCGGAGAAGAAGAAGGAGGCCGAGCGGAAGCGCGGGGCGAGAGACCCCGGAGATGCGCGCGAGCTTGGCGTGCAGATTCCGCATGTTGGGTACACTAATCATGCCGCCCTTGCGGTGCAAGATGGACATCACGCCCGTCCCCCCGTCACACTGCGCGCCAAGTAAATCACGAGGAAGCCCATGCGCCGTATCGTACTCGCCCTGCTCTGCGCGCTCGCCCTGCCCGCCTCAGCCCAGGACTGGCTGCCCGACCGCCCGGTGCGCATCATCGTTC
>JAPLOK010000425.1 GCA_026400775.1 Alphaproteobacteria bacterium
CGAAGATCGGACGCGCTGAAGTCCGCGCGCAACGAGATGGCAAGCGGCATGGTGAGCCTCCACGGATCACCAGCGTGAATCACATCAGCGCCGCGTCGGGGAATCCCCCACGTGAGTCAAAAGCCAAGGGAATTGGTATGACAAGGCTTTGCTAACCATGCGGCACCATACCACCGGCATGTCCGACGATGCCTCCCTGCGCGCCGCCGTCCGGCAGGCGCTGATCCTCTCGCTGCGCGCCGGTGCGGCGCATGTCACAGACCGCCCGGCCGCGCTGCGCCGCCTGGGCGCGGAACTGCGCGCGACGCTGGCCGAAGCCCCACCCATCGGCGCGCCCGTGCCCGACATGGCACAACGCGCGATCATCGCGGCCGAACTGGAATTCGCGCTGGAGATCCTGCTACGCGAGTGCTGATCAGCTGGCCACCCGCCCGGGCAGTTCCAGCCGCGCCAGCGTGCCGCCCAGCCGCTGGCCGCGCTCCAGCGCCAGCGTGCCACCGTAGAGCCCGGCCAGGTCCACGACGATCGCCAGGCCCAGGCCGCTGCCGGGGGCGGCTTCGTCCAGCCGCACACCGCGGGCAAGCGCCGCCGCATCCTGGCCTTCGGCCAGGCCCGGGCCGTCATCCTCGACCTCGATGGTGATGCTGCCGCTGCGCGCGGCGCGCACCCGCACCTCGACGCGCGATTTCGCCCATTTGCAGGCGTTTTCCATCAGGTTGCCCAGCATTTCCGTCAGGTCCTGGCTGTCGGCGCGGACCCGCGCGGCCTGCTGGCCCTTGGCGGCGATGTCGATGCCGCGGGCGCCGAACAGCCGCCGCAACGCAGTCGCCAAGGTCTGCGCCGCGACCAAAGGCGAGGCCTCCGCCCCGGCCGAACCCGCCAGCGCGCCGGCCCGCGCCCGGCGAAGATGGTGCTGCACCAGGCGCTCCAGCATGGCCGACTGCGTGCGGGCAGCGGCGATATCCTCGCGCTCCAGCGCGTTGCGCAGCACCGCGATCGGCGTCTTCAGGGCATGCGCGAGGTTGCCCACATGGGTGCGCGCGCGGTCCAGCGTGGCGCGGTTCTGCTCGATCAGCGCCTCGATCTCGTTGACCAGCGGCGCGAGCTCGGCGGGCGCGGTCACATCCACATGCTCGCGCGTGCCCGCACGCACCTCGGCCACCTCCTCCTGTGTGCGCTTCAGCGGCCCCAGCGCCCAGACCACCAGCAGCGCGACCGCGCCCACCAGCGCCGCACCCAGGCCCAGGAAGGCCAGGATCAAGCCCTGGCGCAGGCGCTTGATCTCCTCATCCGTGGGCACGCGCGTGACGGCCACCTGCACCGTCACGGTCTGGAAGCGCGGCGTGCCGAAGCGGGCTTCGAGCTGCACATGGCGTTCGAGCAGGCGCAAGGGCTCGGCGCGCGGGCCGATGATGTCCTCGTTGCGCGCCGGCCCGTCGGGGCGCGCGGCGGGCAGCCGCTGGTCCCAGAGCGAGCGCGAGGTGTTCACGATGCCGCCCGGCCCTGTCATCTGCCAGTAATGCCCCGACAGCGGGCGTTCGAATTCCGGCTCGCTGACCGGCCGTGCCAGGATCGGGCCGCGGACCGGGTCCAGCACGGCGGCGGCGATGATCGCATCCAGCAGCGAGACCATGCGCTGGTCGGCCGCTTCCTCGATCTGCTCGGCGGCCATCCGCAGCACGAAGAAGCCGGTGATGCCCAGCCCGAGTGCCACCCACAGCGCCACCGTGATGGCCAGCCGGCGGGTGATGGAGCCGCGCACGACAATGGCCTGCGCCGTCATCCCGACGGCACCATGCGATAGCCCTGGCCACGGATGGTCTCGATCAGCCCATCGCCCAGCTTGCGGCGAATGCGCCCGGCGATGACCTCCAGCGTGTTGGAATCGCGGTCAAAATCCTGGGCGTAGAGATGTTCGGTCAGTTCCGTCTTGGAGACGGGGCGGCCGGCATTCAGCGCCAGATAGGCCAGCATGCCGTATTCCATCGCGGTCAGCCGTACCGCCGACCCATTGCGCATCACGGCGCGCGCCGCGGTGTCCACGCGCACCTCGCCGAACACCAGTTCGGGCTTGGCCACCCCCACCGCGCGGCGGATCAGCGCATTCAGCCGCGCGATGAGTTCGGCCATGACGAAGGGCTTGGCGAGGTAATCATCGGCGCCCGCGTTCAACCCCGCCACCTTCTCGGTCCAGCTGTCGCGCGCGGTGAGCAGGATCACCGGCATGGCGCGATCCGCCTCGCGCCAGCGGCGCAGCACCGAGAGGCCATCCAGCCGCGGCAGGCCCAGATCCAGCACCACCGCGTCATAGGGTTCGGTGCTGCCCAGATGCAGTCCCTCCTCGCCATCCATGGCCAGGTCCACGGCAAAGCCGGCCTCGGCCAGCGCGGCGCGAAGCTGCTGGGCGAGATCGGGGCTGTCTTCGACAACAAGCAGGCGCATGGGCGGATGCTAGACCAGTTCCGCCCCTGCGTCAGGCTATTCGGCCGCTCAGGCCATGTTCACCATGCCCGCGCTGCGTAGCAGCGCATCAGCGCTGCCCGCCCACGCGGCCGATCATGCCCTGCGCAACCCGGCCGCTCAGGCCATGTTCACCATAATCGTCTTCTTGTGGGTGAAGTGCTCCAGCATCGCCTCCAGGCTGGCTTCCTTGCCGAGGCCCGAGGACTTCACGCCGCCATAGGAGAGGTTGGCCTGCACCACCAGGTTCTGGTTGATCTGCACCAGCCCCGCTTCCAGCCGGTGCGCGAGATCGAGGCCCACCTTCAGATTGTTGGTCCAGAGTGAGGCGGCCAGCCCGTATTCGCTGTCATTGGCGGCTGCCAGCACCGCTTCGGGGTCGTCGAAGGGCTGGATCACGGTGACCGGGCCAAAAATCTCCTCGCGCACCAGGCGCGACGAGGCATCAAGGCCGGTGAAGATCACCGGGCGCAGGAACAGCCCCTTCTTCAGCGCGGGGTCCGACGGCATGGCGCTGCATTCATGGGCGGTCGCACCCGGCGTCGCGCGGCCCTCTTCGATGAAGCCCTGGACCTTCTCGAACTGGCCCTGGCTGATGATGGTGCCGATATCGGTCTTCTCGTCGAGCGGATCGCCCATGACCATGCCATTCACCGCCGCCTTCATCCGGCTGACGAACTCATCGAAGATCGGCCGTTCGACATAGATGCGGCTCGCCGCCGTGCAGCTCTGCCCCTGGCGGGTGAAGCGCATGGAGGTCAGCGCGCCGGCCACCGTCTTCTCGAAATCGCAATCGGCGAAGACGATCATCGGTGACTTGCCGCCCAGTTCCAGCGTGACCGGGACGAGCTTTTCGCTGGCCGCCTTGGCCACGATCTTCCCGGTCTCCACGCTGCCGGTGAAGGTCACCTTGCGCACCTTGGGGTGCATCACCAGCGGCGCGCCGCATTCCGGCCCGAAGCCCGAGATGATGTTGAAGCAGCCCGGCGGCAGCACGCGGTTCATCAATTCGCAGATGCGCATCACCGCCAGCGGCGCTTCCTCCGCGCTTTTGACCACCACCGTGTTGCCGGCCACCAGGGCGGGGGCGACCTTGAGCGCCATCAGCAGCATCGGCACGTTCCAAGGGATGATGGCGCCCACCACGCCCAGGGGCTCGCGCACCGTGACACTCAGCACATTGGGGGCGAAGGGCACGCTCTCGCCCTTCAATTCGCTGCCCAGGCCGCCGAAGAATTCGAAGATATCGGCCACCACGCCCGCTTCCACGCGGCTTTCCGTGCGCAGCGCCTTGCCGGTTTCCAACGCGATCAGGTGGCCCAATTCATCCTGGTGTTCCTTCAGGATGGCCGCACAGGCATGGACCAGCGCGCCGCGCTTGCGCGCTGGCATCTTCGCCCATTCCTTTTGCGCGCGCGCGGCATCCTGCACCGCGGCATCCACATCCGCCGCCTCGCCATAGGCGGCGGTCGCCACCTCCGCGCCGGTCGCGGGGTTCACCACCGGGAAGGTCTTGCCCGAAGCGGCCGGCACATAGCGCCCGCCGATGAAGTTGACCCCCGACAGCGCGCGGGCGAGCGCGAAGCAATCGGTGGTGGGCGCATGCGGCGTGGGGTGCGGTGTGTCGAGCATGGGATATCCTCCGGAGATTGTGCAAAATGCCCCCGCGGCGGGCGTAGGGCAACCGCGGTGCTCGCGCCGAGCCGAGATGCGCATTATAACCCAGGGCATGAGTCTGCCCGCCACCCCCAATGATGTCCGCGCCGCCTATCGCCTGCTGCTGGGCCGCGAGCCCGATCCGCAGGGCTTCGCGCATTGGTGTGTGCAGGCCGAGGCCAGCGCGCTGGATACGCAGGGCCTGTGCGCGATGATCACGCAATCCGAGGAATACCGCCGGCAGCCGCCAGAGGAGCGCGGTGTGGATATCGGTGGCACGACGGTTTTCGTGAATCCGTGGGACTACGACATGGGCGCGAGCATCGTGACCCACCGCACTTGGGAACCGCACCTGCGTGCTGTGCTGGCCCGCGGCCTGAAGCCTGGAGACGTCTTTGTCGATATCGGGGCCAATATCGGCGTGATGAGCTTTGACGCGGCACGGCTGGTAGGCCCGCAAGGCCGCGTGATCGCCTTCGAGCCGGAGCCGCGCAACATGCGCCTGCTGCTGCGGGGCATCGCGGCCAATGGCTTCGCGCATATCTCGGCCTTCGCGCTGGCACTGTCGGATGCGCCGCGCATTGTGTCGATGACCGGAAACTCCAATGGCACGGTCATCGCGGCCGATCCGCTGATGGGCCTGGTTCAGGCCATCCCGGGCGACGAATTGCTGGCCGGCCAGCCGCGCATCGACATGATCAAGCTCGATATCGAGGGCCATGAACCCGCCGCCCTGCGCGGTCTGCGCCGCACATTGCAGCGCCACCGGCCATGGGTGCTGTGCGAATTCAATCCGGCGCGGCTGGGCGGCCCCGGCAGCGAGGGCTGCACCGGTATGCTCAACCGCATCTTCTCCATTACCGGCCGACTGACCGCGATCCAGCATGATGGCGCTGAAACCCCGATCGACAGCCAGGAGGCGCTGATGGCGCTGTGGCGGCAGCGCGATGCGCAAGTGACCGCCAGCGGCTACCTTCCGGCAGGCCATGTGCACATGGACCTGCTGTTCCGCGTGGCCTGAGAGGCGTCAGGCCCCCATCGCGACACCCGTCAGCGACCGGCCATGCGCCGCCACATCCTCCAGCAACGCCACCTGGCGCGGCAGGCAATGGCTGTGCAGGTCATAGCGTTCGACGATGGTACGGCGTGCGGCGGCGCGCAGCGGTTCCAGCGCTGCCGGATTCGCCAGCATCTCGGCCATTTTCCTGGCGATCGCGCCACTGTCGAAGAAATCCACCAGCAGGCCGTTCACGCCGTCCTGGACCACCTCCTCGACCGGCTGGGTGGAGGAGGCCAGCAGCGCCACGCCGCAGGCCATGGCATCGAGCATCGACCAGGACAGCACGAAGGGATAGGTCAAATAGACATGCGCGGCCGAGACGCGGAACAGCGCCAGCAACTGACCATAGGGCACGCGGCCGCAGAAATGGATGCGGCTGAGGTCGAGCTGGCCTTCCAACTCCTTCAGCATCACGTCCTTCCAGCTGCCGCCACCGGGTGGCGGGCTGCCGTAGGACACGCCCTCCCCGCCCACGATCGCCACCTGCGCCTCGGGCCGCAGGCGCTGGAATTCGGGCAGCGCGCGCATGAAGCTGTGGAAGCCCCGATAGGGTTCCATGTGCCGCGCGATATAGGTCACGACCGGATCGCCGCGCTTGACCACGCGCCCATTGGGCAGGGTGAATTCGGCGATGCCCTCGGGCGAGGCGAAGCGCGTGTCGATCCCCTCATGCACCACCGACATCCGCGCCCGAGCCCAGTCCGGATAGCGCGACCATTGCCATTGCGTGGGTGCCACGCCCCAATCGGCCGCATCCAGCTGGATGAGCTGGGAGGTGTTCTGAACCCGCGTGCGCGCCATCTTGTCGATGCCCACCTCCCCGTTGATGGGGTCGAAGCCGACATCGCCGCCGGTGCTGCGATAGTAGTATTCGCAATAGAGCAGGATGCGCGCGCGCGGGAACACATCGCGCAGGAACATCCCCTCCCCCCAGCCCAGATGGGCTGCGATCACATCCGGCGTGAAACCCTTGTCGCGGATGGCAAGGCACGCGCGCGCCACGTCCTGCGCGCGGCGCACATAGCCCTCGGTGCGGAAGAGATAGGGGTGGATGGTCTCGCCCGGGCCCTTCGGGGCCTTGTAGCGCAGATGCTCCACACCCTTCAGCGGCTCGCCGGGATTCTCGCCCAGCGCGACCACGCGATTGCCGCGCCGCGCAGCCATGGCGGGCGCCAGGTGGCGGTACTGGCCGGGAAAATTCTGATGCACGAACAGGATATCCATCGCCCCAGCATGCGGATGCTGCGCGCGCATGCAAGACCACCCTTCCACGCAGCGTGCCACCGCCTACACTGCCGCGCATGACGCATGCATTGATCGTGGGCGGTGGCATTGGCGGGCTGGCTGCGGCGCTTGCGCTCGCCCGCGCCGGCTGCACCGCCGAAGTCTTCGAGCGCGCGAGCGCCTTCCGCGAGATCGGCGCGGGCATCCAGCTAGGCCCCAATGTGTTCCGCATGTTCGACCGGCTCGGGATTCGCGCCGCTGTCGAGGCCGAGGCGGTGCGCCCCGAGGCGCTGGTGATGCGCTGCGCGATCGGCGGCCATGAGGTGACGCGCGTGCCGCTGGGCGCCGGTTTCGAAGCGCATTTCGGCCACCCCTATGCGGTGATCCACCGCGCCGATCTGCTGGCCGCGCTGCATGCCGCATGCCTGGCCACACCCGGCATCAGGCTGCAGCTGAGCACCGATGTCGCGGGCCTGGATGGCGAGGCCGAGCTCTTGCTGGCTGATGGCAGGCGCGTCGCGGGTGATCTGGTGATCGGCGCCGATGGGCTGTGGTCGCGCATCCGCGCTGAGATCATGGGCGATGGGCCGCCGCTGGTTTCGGGCCATATCGCCTATCGCGGCGTGCTGCCGATGGAGGCGGTGCCCGGGCATGTCTCCCGGCGGGAGGTGGTGTTGTGGGCCGGCCCGAAGCTGCATCTGGTGCATTACCCGCTGCGGCGCGGGCGGCTGATGAACCTCGTCGCCGTCTTCCATTCCGACCATGTCGAGGAAGGCTGGGATGCGACGGGCGATACACGGCTGATCGAACAGCATTTCGCGGATACGCGCCCGGAAGTGCGGGACATGCTCAGCCGCATCGATGCCTGGAAATTCTGGGTGCTGTGCGACCGCGAACCGGCGCGCGGCTGGACCCGCGGGCACGCCACACTGCTGGGCGATGCCGCCCACCCCATGCTGCAATACCTGGCCCAGGGGGCGAACATGGCGCTGGAGGATGCGGTGTGCCTGGCCGACCAGCTGGGCCTGCACGCCGACATCCCGACAGCGCTGGCGGCCTACGAAAACCTGCGCGCCCTGCGCACGGCCCGCGTGCAGGTCATGGCGCGCGTCTATGGTCAATTCTACCATGCCGCCGGACTGACCGCGGAACTGCGCGATGCGGCGCTAGGCGCGCGGGACGCCAAGGCGGCCTGGACCGGGATGGAATGGCTGTACAACCCGCCGCCCTGGCCGGTGCGCTGATCAGCCGAAGCAGATGGCGCCGAGCTTGTTGCCCGCAGGGTCGCGCAGCCGCGAGACATAGATGCCAGGCCGCGGCCCGGGCCCCGGCGCATCCAGGATGGTGCCGCCATTCTCGGCCGCCGCCTTCGCCCAGGCCTCGATCTCGGCCGAGGATTTGGCCTTGAACATGATGGTGCCGCCATTGGCCGCGGTCGCGGCCTCGCCATTCTGCGGCATGGTCACGAAGAACAGCCCGGCGGCGCGGTCGCCATACATGTGGGCGGCTGGCGTTTCGCGGAACTTGCCCAATGCGGGTATGCCCAATGCCGCGAAGGTCGCGTCTTAGAAGGCGCGCGAGGCCTCGATGTCATTGGCGCCGATCATCACGTGGAAATACATGGCTGCCTCCTCTGCGGTTGACAGGGCAGGCTGTGGCGCGGCCGGGCGGGGGTCAATCCGCCCATGGCGGTCAGCGTCAGTCGCGGCAGACCCGGCCGACAGCGGGCATGAAATGCGCCACGGGCGGTGTCGCCAGCCCCTTCACCTTGGCGCGCTCGTCATAACGGCGCAGCTGCACGGCGGCGGCGAAATGCGGCTCGGCCTCGAAGGCGGCGAGTTCATCGGGCCCCATCGGGCCGCCTTGCAGGGCCAGGCTCTTCACGCTGTCGGGCGAGAGCTTGGCGAAGTAATCCGCCTCCTTGCCGCAGAGGTAGCGCTTGGCGGCCACATGCAGGCGTACCGGCTCGGTCACCGCCGGGCCGAAATGCTGCGTCAGCCAGTGATGGCCCAGTTCCTCGTGCTTGTCGTCAATGCCGGCATCGGCGGGATTGTCGCCCAGGTCATGCACCAGATGGCCGATATCATGCAGCAGGGCGGCGGTGACCAGCGCATCATCATGGCCATCCTGCTCGGCCAGCCAGGCGGCCTGCAGCGCATGCTGCTGCTGATTGATCAGCGTCAGCCCATAGCGGCCCTCGGCGCGGCTTTCGAGCAGGGATTGGATCTCGGCCAGGATGGTCATGCGGCGTCCTCGAAGAAAAAGGGGTTGGACCAGGCGCGGCGGCCATGGGCGTCGGTGACGACAACGCGGCCGAAGCCGCCGCGGCGTAGCGCCGCGATGGGCAGGCGCACACGCGTCTGCATCGGCGCCAGCGATTGTTCGGCGCGCGAGCCGCGGCCCAGCACCATCACCGCGGCGGCGGGCGAGCAATGCACCTCCACCACCTCGTCATGCCAGGCCACGTCATGCAGCAGCGGGCCTTGCGTGGCGTAGAATTGCCCGGCCTTCAGCGCGGCCAGCAGCGGCTCGGGCGCGTTCGCTTCCGCCTTGACCATCAGCCAGCCGCCGAAGGCATCGGGCGATTTGAAATGCGCGTCATC
>JAPLOK010000415.1 GCA_026400775.1 Alphaproteobacteria bacterium
CACGGTGGTGACGGTGATGCTGTCCATGGTGATGTCGGTGCTGGCGGCCTTCGCGCTGGCTCGCATGCGCTTCTGGGGTTCGCAATGGCTCGCGACCGGCGTGTTCCTGACCTATCTGGTGCCGGACACGCTGCTGTTCATCCCGCTCTACCAGATCGTCGGCGGGCTTGGGCTGCTGAACAACACCTGGGGCCTGGTGCTGGTCTACCCCACGCTGACCGTGCCTTTCTGCACCTGGATCATGATCGGCTATTTCGCCTCGATCCCGAAGGAGTTGGATGAGGCCGCGCTGATCGATGGCGCATCCTGGCCGCAGATGCTGATCAAGATCTTCATCCCCGTCGCACTGCCCGGCATCATCGCGGCCACCATCTTCGCCTTCACCGTGTCATGGGCGGCCTTCGTCTACCCCACGGCCTTCATCACCACGCCCGACCAGATGCCGCTGACCATCGGCGTCGTCTCCACGCTGGTGCGCGGTGACACCTTCGCCTGGGGGCAGATCATGGCAGGCGCCCTGCTGGCCGCACTGCCACCGGTGATCGTCTACGCATTTCTGATGGACTACTACATCGCGGGCCTGACGGCCGGCGCAACCAAGGGCTGAACCCAGATGGCGAATGTGTCTCTGCGCAATCTCGTCAAGGAATATGACGGCGGCGTGCAGGCCGTGAAAGGCATCAACCTCGACATCCAGGACCATGAATTCGTGGTGCTGGTGGGCCCATCGGGCTGCGGCAAGACCACCACACTGCGCATGATCGCGGGGCTGGAGGAGATCACCAAGGGCGAGATCGACATCGGCGGAAATGTCGTCAACGACGTCCCGCCGCGCGACCGTGACATCGCCATGGTGTTTCAGAACTACGCGCTCTATCCGCATATGTCGGTCTACGAGAACATGGCCTTCGGCCTGACGCTGCGGAAGTTCGCGCGCTCGGAGATCGACAAGCGCGTCAAGAACGCAGCGCGCATCCTCGACATCGAGCCGCTGCTGGAACGCAAGCCCAAGGCGCTCTCGGGCGGGCAGCGGCAGCGTGTGGCGATGGGGCGTGCCATCGTGCGCGACCCCAAGGTGTTCCTGTTCGATGAACCGCTGTCCAACCTCGACGCCAAGCTGCGCGTGCAGATGCGCACCGAGATCAAGAAGGTGCACCAGACGGTGCGCACCACCACCGTCTATGTGACGCATGACCAGGTGGAGGCGATGACGCTGGCCGACCGCGTGGTGGTGATGAACCATGGCGTGATCGAGCAGGTCGGCCCGCCGCAGGAACTCTACCACCACCCCGCGACGCGCTTTGTGGCTGGCTTCATCGGCAGCCCGGCCATGAACTTCCTGCCCGCGCGCGTGGCCGATGGGGCGGTGCACCTTTTCGACGGCACCTTCCTGCCGATCCCCGAGGCACGGCGCGACCGCTATGCCAGTGCGGCCGGGCGCGACCTGCTCTTCGGCATCCGCCCCGAACATTTGACCGATCAACGCCTGGGCCTGCAGAACCGCGCCGACATCGTCATCACGCCCGAGGTGATCGAGCCCATGGGCATGGAGACACTGGTGCACTTCCACTTCGGCGAGGCGCGCGACGTCTGCGCCAAGATCGACCCGACAGCCTATGCGGCACCGGGCGAACGCCTGGTGCTGACGGCGGACATGAACAACATGCATCTGCTGGATGCGGCGACAGGGCGGGTCCTGTAGCCCGGATCAAATTCATGAAATATTTATGATCTGCGACTACGCTTCCACGGCCCTGACAGAGAGGCCTGATGGACGCCCCTGTTCCCGATCGTCGCCAAACCGCAGCTGCGGCCAGCCTTCCTGTCGTCGGCATTGACCACCTGACCGGCCTGGCGGACCGCGGCGGCTTCATGGCCGTGCTCGAGGAAACCCTGGCGCTGCGCGGCTCGGAGGAGCCTTTGCTGCTCCTGCTCGACCTGGATCGCTTCAAGGCAGTGAATGACGCGTATGGCCATCCGGTCGGTGATGCGCTGCTGGTCAGCGCTGGAGGGCGGATTCGCGCCGCGTTGCGCCAGGGCGATGTGGTCGGCAGGATCGGGGGCGATGAATTCGCTGTGCTGCTGCGCCCCAGCGCAACAGTGCAGGAGACCCGCCGCATCGCCGAACGCCTGGTCGATCTGCTGGGCCGCCCATTCCTGGTGGAGGGCCGCGTGGCCCAGGTCGGCGCCTCGGTGGGCGTGGCCAGGGCCACGGAGGGCGTCTGCTCCTCGGCGCAGCTCATTAAGCGGGCAGACCTCGCACTCTACGCCGCCAAGGCGCGCGGCCGCGGGCGCGTCGCCGATTTCGAGCCGGCGCTGGAACAGGCGGCCGAGGAGCACATGGCGCTCGAGACGGAACTGCGCGCTGCCCTGCCGCTCGGCCAGTTCGAACTGCATTACCAGCCTCTGCTCGATCTTCGCAGCCAGAAGGTCATTGGCTTCGAGGCGCTGCTGCGTTGGCGCCATCCAAAGCGCGGCATGATCGCCCCAGGGCGTATCCTGCCGCTCGCCGAGGAGATCAACCTGATGCCGGCAATCGGCGCCTGGGTGCTGCGCCAGGCCTGCCGTGACGCCATGACCTGGCCCGAAGGCATGCGCGTTTCGGTCAATGCGGCGCCGTCGCAGCTGGTCGGTTGCGGTCTGCCCAAGATCGTGCGTGCAGCCCTGGCCGAGAGCGGGCTGCCAGGCGCGCGGCTCGAGATCGAAGTGACCGAGCATGCGCTGATCGACGCTCTTGCACGTGGCGTGCCGGCACAATTCTCGGCACTTGCGGCGATGGGCGTGGACGTAGCGCTGGATGATTTCGGTTCCGGCTATGCCTCGTTGGCCCAGCTCGGCAATTTCCGTTTCCAGAGAATGAAGATCGACCGCAGCTTCGCCACCGATGCGCGGATGCTGGATGCGGCGGTTGGCGTGGGCCGGGCGCTAGGACTGCACACCACCGCCGAAGGCATCGAGGATGCGGCGCAGCTCGATGCCGCCATCAGCCACGGCTGCGAAGTCGGCCAGGGCTTTCTGATCGGCCGCCCCATGGCACCTGCCGCAATGCGCGAATTTCTCGCCGAAAGGACCCGACGATGACCGATGGTATCTTCCGCCTGGCCTATATCAGCCGCAATGGCGGCCTGAACGACCCGTCCGAGCTGAATGACCTGCTCGCCTCCGCCAGGCGCAACAACGCCACCATGGATGTCACCGGCGCGCTGCTGTTCAGCCGCGATTGCTTCGCCCAGGTGCTGGAAGGGCCGATGGTCAACGTCAGTCAGGTGTTCGAGCTTATCCAGCTGGACGAGCGCCACAGCGAGATCGTCGTGCTGATGGCCGAGCAGGCTGCGGGCCGCCGCTTTCCCGACTGGGCCATGGCCTATGCCGGGGAGGACGCCGCCGCGCGCGAGCGGTTCAGCGCCATGAGCTTCGAGGCGCTCCGCGAGCGCGCGGTCTCGGGCGGGGAAATCCTGGCGATGCTGGATGGCGCGGTGCACCGGGCGCCGCCTGTCACCTGAGCAAACCCTTGCCCTGGCGGGCGCGCATGGCTATCTGAGGGGTTCGCCGCGCCCCGAGGGTGCGTTCCGTTGCGCCCCATTCGCGCCTTGATCTGGAGTTTCCATGGCCCGCGTTACCGTCGAAGACTGCATCGTCCAGGTTCCGAACCGCTTCGAACTCGTCCTCTACGCCGCACAACGCGCGCGCAACCTGAGCCGCGGCGAGACCCTGGAGGTCGACCGCGACAATGACAAGAACCCGGTCGTGGCACTGCGCGAAATCGCCGAGCAGAAGCTCGAATTGCCGAGCCTGGAGGCCGATCTGGTGAAGTCGCTCAGCCGTGCGCCGGACCCCGAGCCGGTCGAGGACGAGGTCATGGACCTCATCGCCACCGACGAGAACATCTTCGGCGTCATGGACGTCAACGAAGAAAGCCAGGGCGGCGATGACGGCATGGACATCGAGGCCGCAATCGGCGCCGAACTCTTCGGCGACGACGAGAAGTAACAGGGGCGCTTGGCCTCGCGCCACTCCCCCTCTCACAATCCGGCGCCGCAATCGCCGGAGGGGCTGAACACGGGCACAAGCATGGTGCCCGGCATGGACGCGGCGCTGGCCTTCGCCGCCCACGCCCATGCGACCGACACCAGGCTCGACCCCGCGATCTTGATCGCGGCGGCGCGGTTCAGCGCTGAGGCGCACGCCGCCCAGCAGCGCAAATCCGGCGAGCCCTATATCCTGCACCCCATCGCGGTGGCTGAAATCCTGGTGGGCTACCACCTGGACACCGCCTCCATCGCCACCGCCCTGCTGCATGACGTGGTCGAAGACACGGCCCACAAGCTGTCCGAGATCAGCACCAGCTTCGGCCCGGAAGTCGCCAAGCTCGTCGATGGCGTCACCAAGCTCTCCCGCATCGAGGTGCAGTCCGAACGCACCAAGCAGGCGGAGAATCTGCGCAAGCTGCTGATGGCGGTGAGCGAGGATATCCGCGTGCTGTTGGTCAAGCTCGCGGACAGGCTGCACAATATGCGCACGCTCTCGGGCGTGCCCAAGGCCGAGAAACGCGCCCGCACCGCACAGGAAACGCTCGATATCTATGCGCCGCTCGCCGAGCGCATCGGCATGGAGCGCCTGAAGACCGAGCTTGAGAACCTCGCCTTCCGCGAACTGAACCCGGAGGCCTGGCAGGGCATTCAGGCGCGGCTGACCTTCCTGCGCGGCCAGTCCGGGGACCTCATCGGCGAAATCGAACGCGACCTCATTCGCGTGCTGGGAAGCCACGGGATCACCGGCGTCGAGGTGCAGGGGCGCGAGAAATCCCCCTATTCCATCTGGCGCAAGATGCAGGCCAAGGATGTGACATTCGAGGGCCTATCGGACGTCATGGCCTTTCGCGTGGTCGTGCCCACACGCAATGATTGCTACGGCGCGCTGGGTGCGATGCATGACGCCTATCGGGTCATTCCCGGCCGCTTCAAGGACTATATCTCCACCCCCAAGACCAATGGCTACCAGTCGCTGCACACCGGCGTCACGGTGCCCGCCAAGCGCCACGCCAAGATCGAGGTGCAGATCCGCACCATGCAGATGCACCAGGTGGCCGAATACGGGATTGCCGCGCATTGGGTCTACAAGCAGGGCGAGGGCGGGGAGGAGCCGCGCCGCTACCCCTGGATGAAGGCGCTGCTCGAAATCATCGAGACCGCGGCCGACCCGCAGGAGGTGCTGGAAAACACCCGCCTGGAACTGCATGGCGAGAGCGTCTTCTGCTTCACGCCCAAGGGTGATCTGATCGAATTGCCAGCCGGCTCCACGCCCATTGATTTCGCCTATCAAGTGCACTCGCAGGTGGGGGATACCTGCGTGGGTGCCAAGGTGAACGGCAAGGTGCTGCCGCTGCGCCAGCCGCTGTCCAATGGCGACCAGGTCGAGATCATCACCGCCCGCGGCGGCAAGCCCAATCCGGACTGGCTGAACTTCGTCGCATCAGGCCGCGCGCGCGCGCGCATCCGCCGCTTCGCCATGGCCGCCGAGCGCGACAAGCACCTGGAGGAAGGCCGCGCCGCGGTGGCCAAGGCCTTCCGCCAGGACGGGCTCGATTTCTCAGAAAAAGCCCTGGAGCCAGCGCTGAAGCCGATGGGCAAGACCAGCACCGAGGACCTGCTGGTGGCCGTCGGCTCCGGCCAGGTCGGCCCGCGGGAGGTTTTGTTCGCGGCCGTTCCGGAACTGCGTGGCCCTTCCCGCCCGCTCGAGCGGATGGCGATGGCCCGCCCGCGCGGTGGTTTTGGTGCCGGCCCCGCGCTCTACACCCGCGAGCGCGAGGGCCAACCGGCCGACGACAGCATGGGCATCCTGGGCCTGCCGCCCGGCACGCCGGTCAACTTCCCCAATTGCTGCAACGCCATTCGCGGCGAACGGATCGTGGGCATCGTCAGCACCGGCCGTGCCATCGCGATCCACAGGCGGGAATGCCACACGCTCGAAGCCTTCGCCGCGACACCCGAGCGCTTTTTCGATGTCGATTGGGACCCGGCGCATCCCGAACCGCGTGTCGCGCGCCTGGTGGTCAACACCATTCGTGACGAAGGTGTGCTGGCCGGCATCGCCAATGCCATCGCCAAGCAGGATGGCGCGATCACCCAGTTGCGCGTGGCCAAGCGGGCCGATGAATGCGACGTGCATCTGGAGGCTGAGGTGAAGGATATCCGCCATCTTTCGGCGCTGATGGCCAGCCTGCGGGCCTGCCAGGGCGTGATCCGGGTGGATCGGGCGCGGGGCTGAGAAAGCCAAAGCCAGCCTGCCGCGGCTTGTGCAGGCGCCTGTGGAACTCAGGCCCGACCGGCGACCGAACTCAACGCCAAGGGGTCGACCTTCAGCTTCGACAGCGCCGCCGCCCAGGCCTTGTCGGGATCGGTGCCGTAGAGCAGCTCCGGCTCGGCAGGCACCGTCAGCCAGGCATTGGAGGCGATCTCGCTCTCCACCTGCCCCGGCCCCCAGCCGGCATAGCCCAGCGCGAGGACGCAATCGCGCGGGCCTTCGCCGGACGCGATGGCCTTCAGCACCTCGATCGAGGCGGTCAGCCGCGTATCCTTGGCGACCGGCAGCGTGCCATCCGTGGCCCATTCGCCGCTGTGCAGCACGAAGCCGCGGCCATTCTCCACGGGCCCGCCGGCCAGCATGCGGATGCTGCGTGCCGAGGGCACCGGCGTCACACCCAATTGCTTCAGCAGGTCATCGAATTGCAGCTTGGGCAGGGGCCGGTTCAGTACCAGCCCCATCGCTCCGTCATCGGAATGGGCGCACATGCAGATCACGGTACGCACGAAGCGCTTGTCCTGCATGGAGGGCATGGCGATCAGCAGTTGGCCGGTCAGCCAGCCATTGCGTGCGCGAGGGTCGGAGGCAAGAAGCATGTCGGGAAGATGGAGGCCCGCCATGCGCCGCGCAAGGATGACAGTCATCTGTGCAGGCGCTAAACCCGCCTTCCCCAAGGAGAGAAATCATGACGATCAAGACCGGCGATGCCATCCCCAGCGTCAAGGTGATGCAGTCCACCGCCGATGGCCCGAAGGAAGTCGACACCGCGGCGATGTTCGCGGGCAAGACCGTCGTGCTGTTCGGTGTCCCCGGCGCCTTCACCCCTACCTGCTCGGCCAAGCACTTGCCCGGCTTCGTGCAGCACGCCGATGCGCTGCGCGCCAAGGGCGTGGACGTGGTGGCCTGCATGGCGGTCAATGATGTCTTCGTCATGGGCGCCTGGGGCAAGGACCAGGGTGTGGCCGACAAGGTGGCCATGATCGCCGATGGCTCGGCCGATTTCACCAAGGCGATGGGCCTGGAATTGGACCTGACCGCGCGCGGTCTGGGGCTTCGTTGCCAGCGCTTCGCGCTGGTCGCCAAGGACGGCAAGGTCACCCATATGGCCTTGGAAGCGCCGGGCGCCTTTGAGGTGAGCAAGGCCGAAGCCGTCCTCGCCGCGCTGTGAACGCCGCGGCGGCGGGATGATTCTCGACGTCTCCCGCCTGCTGGCCTGTGCTTGGCGTGGCCAGCCATCCGGCATGGACAGGGTGGAACTGGCCTATGCGCGCCATGCGCTGGCCAGGCCCGATACGGTTTTCGTCGGGCAATCCGTGCTTGGCCGTTTTGCTTGCCTGCCCAGGAGCCTGGTCGCGCGTATCCTGGCCGGGCTGGAACACGGGCGGCCGCGGACGCTGGTGCTGGCGGCTTGGGTGTGGCTTGGCCTCGGTCTCGGCGCGGGGGCACTGCGCCGCGCGGCCTCCAGGCCCGGCGCGGTGTTCCATATCGTCTCGCACCGCGCGCTGGATGATGTCGCCGCGATCCGCCGCGTGACGCGCCATGGCGCACGCTTCGTGCCCGCCGTCATCGACCTGATCCCGCTGCTCTACCCCGAATACACCAGGCCCGCGCAGACGCCGCGCCACGCCGCGCGCATGCTGGGCGTGGCCGCCACTGCCGCGGGCATTATCTTCTCCGCCGATTCTGTGCGCGACGAGATGCAGGCCTGGCTCGAGGAACATAGCGCCGGCATGCCGCCGGCGCTGGTTGCGCCCCTCGGGCTGGACCTGGCCGCCCGCGCCGAGGCCAGCAGTTTCGCCGAGCCGCACTATTTCCTCTGCGTGGCGACCATCGAGCCGCGCAAGAATCACATGTTGCTGCTGCAGCTCTGGCGCGAAATCCGCGAAAAGCTCGGTGCAGCCGCGCCGCGACTGGTCATGGTCGGCCGCTCGGGCTGGGAGAATGAGGCGATGCTGCGCTTCCTGGAGCGGCATCCGGATCTGGCAGAATGGCGCGGCCATTGCAGCGATGCGGAACTGGCCCGCCTGCTCGCCGGCGCTCGCGCCCTGCTCTTCCCCACCTTTGCCGAAGGTTTTGGCATCCCGTTGGCCGAGGCGCTGGCCGCGGGCGTGCCTGTACTCGCCGCCGACCTGCCGGTGCTGCGCGAATTGGGCGGCGATGCGCCGGACTACCTGCACCCGCTGGACGGCCCGGGCTGGCGCGATGCCGTGCTCGATTATGCCAGCCCCGACAGCCCGCGCCGGGCCGCGCAATTGGCCCGCATCGCCGCCTGGCATGCGCCCGACTGGGCGGCGCATTTTACGCTCGTGGAACGGTTCATCGAGGGTCTTGCAGACACGCCGCGCTAATCGCATTTTCAGAAAAGTCTGAAATGTCGGAAGTGTCATGCAGCTCACGCCCATCGCCCAATCCTTCGTGCTCCATTTCGGCGAGATGGGCTCCCGCTGGGGCATCAACCGCACGGTTGGCCAGATCTATGCCGTGCTGTACCTGGCCGCGCCCCGCCCTTTGAACGCGGACGCAATCGTCGAGGCGCTGGGCATCTCGCGCTCCAATGTGTCGATGGGCCTGCGCGAATTGCAAGGCTGGAACCTCGTTGTCCCGCGTCACATCCCCGATGACCGGCGCGACCATTTCACCACGCCCGAGGATGTCTGGCAGATCCTCCGCGTACTGGCCGAGGAGCGCAAGAAACGTGAGGTGGACCCCACCCTGTCGGTGCTGCGCGAATTGCTGCTGCAAACCGCCGCCTGCCCGCAGGACCGCCACGCCCAGGCGCGCATGGCCGAGATGCACGCGCTGATCGAGCAACTCACCACCTGGTACGACGAAGTCAAGCGCCTTGAGACCGACCGGCTGACCGCGCTTTTGCGCATGGGTGCCGGCATCACCCGCATGCTCGACGCCAAGGACCGCGTGGTGAATTTCGCCCGCGGCAAGCGCAAGGGATCCTGAACCATGGACGCCACGCTCCTGGCCCGCATCCAGTTCGCGGCCAATATCAGCTTCCACATCCTGTTCCC
>JAPLOK010000412.1 GCA_026400775.1 Alphaproteobacteria bacterium
CTCGAGCGCGTGGTGGACTACCAGGCGCTGGTCAATGTCGCGCGCGGCGTTGTCGCGCAGGGGCATGTGCTGCTGGTGGAGACGCTGGCGGAAACGATCGCCGCTGCCGCATTGCGGGACAGCCGCGTTCTGTCCGCGCGCGTTACCATCGAGAAGCCCGATGCCTTCCCCGATGCGGCGGCTGTGGGCGTTGTCATTGAGCGGACAAGAGATTGAAACAACAGCCCTTCAGCAAGGCCTGGAGTTTTTTTTCGTCCACCGCTGGTGGGGCTGCAACAGCCTATGCGACGGATCAATCCCCTTGACCACCGCGAAAGCGCAACGAACCTGCCGGCCAATTGCAATATGCAATCGAATCAAGGGGTTGCTTCTTCTGCCCAAGCAACGGGCACAGCGTGAGGATTGGTTGTTACCAATGGGTTAATGCCTTTCGGGTGCCAGACGCCCACAGGGTTATCCACAGAATCCGTGGAGAACTCCCGCAACCCCGCCTACAGCTTGAGCCTTCTGGAAATCCCAGCCACACAACCGCCGATGGCAGCTGATTCCGAGCCTTCTTCTGAGCCTTCCATGCAGGGCCTGGCCCTTCCATGCAGGGCCTGGCGGTGATCGAAGCCGCGTTGGCCACCATGCCAGCGCAGCCCGGCGTATATCGCATGCTCGATGCGCGTGGCGATGCGCTCTATGTGGGCAAGGCACGCTCGTTGAAGAAGCGCGTCGTGTCCTACACGCAGGTCTCGCGCCTGCCCGAACGCCTGCGCCGCATGGTGTTCGAAACCCGCCGCATGGAGGTCATCACCACCGCCAGCGATGCCGAGGCGCTGCTGCTGGAAGCCAACCTCATCAAGAAATTGCGGCCGCGATTCAACATCGTGCTGCGCGACGACAAATCCTACCCCTGGCTGATGTTGAGCCAGGATCACCCCTTTCCGCAGATCGCAAAGCATCGCGGCGAAAGGCGCAAGGGTGCCACCTATTTCGGGCCCTTCGCCTCCGCCTGGGCGGTAAAGCAGACCATCACCGCCTTGCAGCGCGTCTTTCTGCTGCGCAGCTGCGCCGATACGGTCTTCGCCACGCGCGACCGGCCCTGCCTGCTCTACCAGATCAAGCGCTGCTCGGCGCCCTGCGTCGATCGCATCGCGCCGGCGGACTATGCGGACCTCGTCGCGCAAGCCAAGCAATTTCTGGCGGGCGAGACGCCCAGCATCCAGAAGCGCCTGGCCGCCGAGATGGAAAGCGCCGCCGAAGCGCTTGAATTCGAACGCGCCGCGTCCCTTCGTGATCGAATCCGCGGGCTGACGCATATCCAGGGCAGCAGCCGCATCAACATGGATGGCGTGGGCGATGCCGATGTGGTCGCGCTGCACATGGCGGCCGGCCAGTCCTGCGTGCAGGTGTTCTTCTTCCGCGGCGGGCGCAACAACGGCAATCGCCCGTATTTCCTGACGCACAGCAAGACCGACATCACGCCGGAAGAGGTGATGGAAAGCTTCCTCGCGCAGCTCTACGAGGAATTGCCACCGCCGCCTTTGGTGCTTCTTTCGCACGAACCGGGTGACGCCGCCTGGATCGCCGAGGCGCTGACCATCAAGAGCAATCGCCGCGTGGAACTGCATCGCCCCCAGCGTGGCGACAAGCGTGCCGCCGTCGAACACGCCCAGACCAATGCGCGCGAAGCACTCGAACGCCGCCTGGCCGAAGGCACCGCGCAGGCCGCGCTGCTGGAAGGTGTCGGTACCTTGTTCGACCTGCCGGAAACGCCCGCGCGCATCGAGGTCTATGACAACTCCCACATCATGGGCAGCAACGCCTATGGCGCCATGATCGTGGCCGGCAATATGGGCTTCAACAAATCCGGCTATCGCAAGTTTGCCATCCGCGAAGCCAAGCCGGGCGATGATTTCGGCATGATGCGTGAGGTGCTGGACCGCCGCTTCTCCCGCGCGCTGAAGGAAGACCCGGCGCGCGATGGCGAAACCTGGCCCGACCTGGTGCTGATTGATGGCGGCCAGGGCCAGCTCAGCACAGCGACCGCCATCATGGCGGAGCTCGGCCTGGCGGACACTCCGCTGGTCGCGATCGCCAAGGGCGAGGACCGCGATGCCGGCCGCGAATGGTTCCATATAGCCGGGCGCGAGGCCTTCCAATTGCCGCCGCGCGACCCCGTCCTCTACTACCTGCAACGGCTGCGCGACGAAGCGCATCGCTTCGCAATCGCCACGCACCGCGCCGGGCGCTCCAAAGCGCTGACGCGGTCGGAACTGGATGACGTTCCAGGCGTGGGTGCGGCGGTGAAGCGCCGCCTGCTGAACCATTTCGGCTCAGCGCGCGGCGTGCGCCAGGCCGGGCTCGAGGACCTGGAGAACTGCCCCGGAGTTGGCCCATCACTCGCGCGCCGCATCCATGGGCATTTCCACCCAGCCTGACGCAGGCTGCACTGATTCAATCCTTGACCCTTGACGCCAAAGTCAGGGTGGGGTTGTGGTGAACACCATTCTATTCCGGAATCAAATTGATGCCCGTGCCGGACACAAGGCCCGATCCTGGAGCGCTGCGGGACTTCCTGCGGCTGGCAGGACGCGACGCTTGGGGCAAGCGCGTCAATGACCTGGGCCTGCGCGCCAGCCGCGCCACCTTTGCCGGACGCGCCGCGCAACGCCGCCACGCCGCAGAGTTGATTCTGGCGCGTATGACCGACGCCACGGCGCTCGCGCGCGCCGGCGCACCGGAACGCCGCGTGCTGGGCTTCGCGCGTGCGGTCTCGCAACTGGCCGACACCCTTCCCGCGGGCCCGCGCACGCGCCTGACCGCGATGGTGCGCGAGGGCCTGTCCGGCGAGGCTACGCTGATCCCACTGTTCCACCTGGTGCGCACCGCGGCCATCGCGCGCAGCCGCGGCTTCGCGGTGCGCTTCGATGGGCTGCTGGACGGTACGCCACATGACCTGCTGATCGAACAAGGTGGCGCCAGCGCGGAAATCGCTTGCAATGTGGTGAGCGCGGAGGAAGGCCGCCCGCTGCATCGCGGCGCCTGGTTCGGCTTGATGGATGCGATTCACCCGGGGCTGCAAACCTGGCTGGCGGCGCATCCGGGCCGCTATCTACTGAAGATGACGCTGCCCGAGGGCGTGCAGGACATGGCGCAGCTGGCATCGCTGCAGAACCGTATCCTGGCCATGCTGGCCGAGGAGAAGCGCCAGGATTCCAGTGCGGATGCCGTGCTAAAGCTGGACCCCTTGGTGCTGGCCGGCGCGCAGGCCTCTCTGCCCAATGTGCTGCGCCAGCAATTCGGGCCGGATGCGCATCTGGCGGTGACGGGCGACCCGGCCAGCGGCAGCGTCTTCGTGATGGCCGCGCGTGCCGGACGCGAGAATGAGATCGCGCAGGCTGTGGCGGCGCGACTGGCAACGCAGGCGGCGGTGCGCCTGTCTGGCCGGCGCCCTGGTATCCTGGCGAGTTTCGTCGAGGATCTAGAACGCCATGAATGGCGCGCGCTGCGAGAGACGCTGGCGCTGGAAGGCGCGGTGAGGCGCTTCCTGACCGACCCGGTGGCGCAACGCGTAGTCGCGGTGACAGCGACATCGCGCGCGGAACTGTTCGGGCTGCCGGCGCCGGATGCGGAGCCTTCCGGCGATTTGCGCTATCGTAACGCCGCGCATCCGGCAGCGAAGAATCCAGCGCTGGCGCCGGCAATCGAGAGCTCGGTCTAGAGCATGCTGTCTTTTGATAGAATCGGGATTCCGGCGCGGCTGAGTTTCTGATTCAAGCTTCCTGCTGGACAGGAGGCCAGCGGGGATGCGGCCATACTCAGACGATTTGCGAGA
>JAPLOK010000200.1:0-707 GCA_026400775.1 Alphaproteobacteria bacterium
TCCAGCATGCGCGCGCGCATCCGTCGCCTTCTCGCCGATTTCGCCTGGGGCCGCATGGACCAGGTCCACGCCGCCGCCATCTGGGGAGACGCCCATGGCCATTCGCATCCGCGCGCTGACTGAAGCCGACACCCCCGCCTGGGACCGCTTCGTGCGTGCGACGCCCGAGGCCACCTTTTTCCACCGCGCCGGCTGGCGGCGTGTCATCGAGCAGGCCTTCGGCCACAGCACGCATTACGCCCTGGCCGAGCAGGATGGCTGCATCACCGGCGTGCTGCCACTGGCGCGCATGCGCACCAGGCTGTTCGGCGATGCGCTGATCTCGACCCCGTTCTGCGTCTATGGCGGGCCGGTCGCCGCCACCCCTGAAGCCGCTGCCGCCCTGGCGGACCATGCGCAGGACGTGATGCGCGCCCATGCCGTGCCCAGCCTGGAATTCCGCCGCCTGCATGCGCCCGACCCCGCCTGGCGGGAACGCCCCGCGCTGCACGTCACCTTCCGCCGCGCCATCACCGGCAACGCAGAGGCTGATATGAAGGCCATCCCGCGCAAGCAGCGCGCCATGGTGCGCAAGGCGATCCAGAACGGCCTGACATCCGTCGCCAATTCCGACACCGCGACGCTGCATCGCGTCTACGCCGAAAGCGTGCACAGCCTGGGCACGCCGGTCTTCGCGGCGCGCTATTTCCACCTGCTGGCCGAGACCT
>JAPLOK010000200.1:720-36516 GCA_026400775.1 Alphaproteobacteria bacterium
GACGCCCATGACGTGACCACGGTGCTGCATGAAGCCACGCCCATCGCTAGCGTGCTCAACTTCCATTTCCGCGACGAGGTGCTGCCCTATTACGGCGGTGGCACCGCAGCCGCGCGGCGCCTGGCGGGCAATGACTTCATGTACTGGGAGGTGATGCGCCGCGCCGGTGCCGAACGCGGCGCGCGGCTGTTCGATTTCGGCCGCAGCAAGACCGGCACCGGTGCGCATGACTTCAAGTGCAATTGGGGCTTCACGCCACAGCCGCTGCACTACTGCTACCAACTGCGAGAGGGCGCTGTGCTGGCCGAGCACAACCCCGCCAACCCGAAATACCGCCTGATGATCGCCGCCTGGCGCAGGCTGCCCTTGCGTCTGGCCAATCTGCTCGGCCCGCCCATCGTGCGCGGCCTGGGCTGATCGCGATGCGGCGGCTGCTGTTCCTGGCGCATCGGCTGCCGTTTCCGCCGGACAAGGGCGAGCGCATCCGCGCCTGGCACATGCTGGAACATCTCGCGCGCGACTGGTCGATCGACCTGGGTTGCCTGTCGGATGACGCCGCCGATGCGCAGCATCTGCCCATGCTGCGCGAGCTGTGCCGTTCGGTGCATGCGCAGCCCGTGGGGCCGCGTATCACGCTTGCCGCGCGCGCGCTGTTGCACGCCCGGCCTGGGCAGCCATTGACGCTGGGCTGGTTCCACGCGCCCGGGCTGCGCGCCTGGGTCGATGCGCAGCTGGCCAGCGGCGCGCATGACGCGGCCTTTGTCTATTCCTCGGCCATGGCGCCTTATGTGATGGGCGCGCGGCTGCCGCTCAGCGTGCTGGATCTGGTGGATGTGGACAGTGAGAAATGGCGCGCCTACGCCGCCGGCGCCGCGCCGCCGCGCCGCCAGCTCTGGGCGCGCGAGGCCCGCACGCTCCTGGCCTTCGAACGCCGCGCGGCCGCCGCCTTCGACCACACCATCCTGGTCAGCCAGGCCGAATGCGCGCGCTTCGCGGCACTTGCGCCAGAGGTCGCGGAGCGTTTGTCCTGGGTGGATAATGGCGTCGATCTCGCGCGCTTCGACCCGGCGCAGGTTTGGCTCAGCCCCTTCACGCCCGGCCGGCCGGCACTGGTCTTCACCGGCACCATGGACTACCGCCCCAACATCGCGGCCGTGACCTGGTTCGCCGAGGCTGTGCTGCCCGTCCTGCGCGGCTTCAATCCAGCCATCGAATTCCACATCGTCGGCACCCGGCCCACGCCCGCAGTGCGCGTGCTCGCGCAGCGGCCCGGCGTGCATGTCACCGGCCGTGTCGCCGATACGCGACCCTATATGGCGCATGCCGCCATCGCCGTCGCACCACTGACCATCGCCCGCGGCATCCAGAACAAGGTGCTGGAGGCGATGGCGATGGCGCGGCCCGTCATCGCCTCTCCCGCCGCCTTCGAGGGCGTGCGCGCCCGCGACGGCCGTGACCTGCTGGTGGCCGAGGGCGTGGACGCCACAGTGCAGGCCGTGCTCGCCGTGCTGCGCGGCGAATATCCCGGCCTGGGTGCCGCAGCGCGCGCCGCCATGCTGCGCCGCTACGCCTGGCCAACGACGCTGCGCCGCCTGGACACCGCGCTGCGACCGCGGGTCCTGGCGTGAGCACCGCCCTGCCCCGGCGCGGCTGGCCCGCCGCGCTGACCGTCCTGGCCGCCGGCCTGCTGCTCCTGGGCCTGGCCTTCCAGGCGGAGATCACGGCCGCGATCGACACCTGGAACCGCTCCGCCGCCTATGGGCATTGCTGGCTGGTGCTGCCGGTCGCGGCGTGGCTCGGCTGGGTGCGGCGGGGCCGGCTTGTGGGCATGGCGCCGCAACCCCTGGCGCCTGCCGCACTGTTGGTGCTGGCCGCGGGCCTGGCCTGGCTGGTGGCCGAGCGCCTGGGCATCATGGAAGGCCGCCAACTCGCGGCGCTGGCGGTGATGCTGGGCCTGGTGCTGACGGTGCTGGGCTGGCGCTTCTGCCACGCCATGGCCGCACCCTTGGCCTATCTGGTGTTCCTGGTGCCCTTTGGCGGCTTCCTGGTGGCGCCGCTGCAGCACATCACAGCCTGGATCATCCTGGCCGGGCTGCGCCTGCTCGACATCCCACACTACGCCGACGAGCTGGTCATCGAGCTGGCCGCCGGCACCTTCCTGGTGGCCGAGGCCTGCGCCGGGCTGCGCTTCATGGTGGCCTCGCTCGCCTTCGGCGCGCTCTATGCGCTGACCATGTTCCGCACGCCGTGGCGGCGGGTGGTGGTGATGGCGCTTGCGCTGGTGGTGCCAGTGCTGGCCAATGGGCTGCGCGCGCTGGGCATCGTGCTGCTGGGGCACCATTGGGGCAGCGCGCAGGCGGCCGCGGCCGACCACCTGATCTATGGCTGGGTGTTTTTCTCGTTGGTGATCGTGCTGCTGATCCTGGCCGGGCTGCCCTTCCGGGAGGAGGCGGCCGAGCCTGCACCGCGGCCGGCAGACCAGGCCGACACCGGCGCCAGCCCCCTGACGCCTGCTGTTCTGGCGGTCATGGCCGCGTCGGTCGGGCCGGTGCTGGCTTTGGCGCTGACGCAGGCGGCGGCACCACCCGTGAGCCTTGCAGCGTCCCTGGTGGCACCTGATGGCTGCACCGCGCACCCCGAGGGCCTGGCCTGCGGCGATGCGCGGTTCTCGGCGCGGCTGCTGGTCTTCGCTCCGGGCGTCACCTGGTCGGTCGTGGTGGCCGCGCGGCACGCCCTGGCCGGGCAGGATGACGAGGCGATGACCTTCAACCTGAGCGATGCGCGGGCACGCTGGCATGTACGCCAATCGGAGGGCAGCGACGGCATGGTGGCGGTGGCCGCATGGCAGGCTGGCTGGCCGGCCGGCGACGGGCTGCGCAGCCGTGCCGCGCAAGCCTGGAGCGGCCTGGCCGGCGGCGGGCAGCCGGTGCTGGCCATGGTGCGGCTGCAAACCCTGGGCGCGCGGGATATGCGGCAGGATCGGCGGCTGATGCTGGCCGTGCTGGCGGCGCAGGCCGAGGGGCTGGCGGCGGAGGCCGCCACGCGGTCCGGCACCGCGCGATAAGCCGTGTCAGAGGCATTGACAGGCTGCGACTTGAGCTACGCCGAACGCCAACAAGCAATTGAAAAATTGATGCAATTTTTATGGCACGCTTCCTGCCTCGTAATGGCATCGGCGCGCCAAGCTGGCACGCCGATGTCACCGCACAAGGCGCCCATCATGAAAAGAACCATTCTGAGCATGGCGGCGCTGATGGCGACTTCCAGCACCGCCCATGCCGTCCCGACACTGTGCTTCCGCGCCTTCCAGGACAATGTGCTGCAAGGCGCGCTGTCCACCAACTCCACCACCGGCTCGCTGACCGTCACCGGCGCGACGCCACTGTTCAACGTCGTGACCGCCTTCGCTCATGCTGTTCGGGGGCGCCTTGCTGGACCTGGAGCTACTGCGCCGCAATCGCCGGCGGGCGCGCAACCTGGCCTGAGCCTGCCAGGCTGAGAGCGGGATTTTGGATGGGCCAGGCGCTTGCTGGCCCATTTTGCTGTGAGCACAGGGCCGCATGAGGCGCCACCGTCACCAAATAATCGACCAGTTTGTCAGTATTATTGACGAAAAATGTCGAATAATCTTACAATATTTTTTCTCATCACGCAAAGTTTTCTGCAATTTTACTCATACCACATTGCACAGAGCGAGAAATTTGTGCTGTCGTGAACTCGGTCAATCCGAGGATGAAATGTTATGTCGCTGATAACAAAGAATATTCTGAGCCCGACCCTCACCTCCGTCAACTACCAGAATTGCGGCAGCCAAAGCCTCGCCGCAGGCATTGCCACCTCTGGCATCGTCTTCGCGCCAGGCGAAATGCCGGCCGGCGCCAAGCTGACCGCCAGTATCGGCGGTACCCAGGTCGCGGTGCAGCTCGACACCAAAACCACCTATGCCGACGGCTCCATCCGCATGGCCCTGCTCTCCCTCGCCCGGCCCGAGATAGCCGCCGGCGCCTCCCTCGACGCCACACTCTCCCGCGCGCCCGCCGGCCCCGCGCCCGCAGCGCTCGACCTTGTCTCAGCGCTGACCGGCCACAGCTTCGCCGTTGCCCTGACCAGCGCCGCAGGCACCACCAGCATCGATGTGCTCTCCGCGCTGCGCGGCGCACTCGCCCAAGGCACGGCCTCCTTCTGGCAATCCGGCCCGCTCGCCACCCAGGCGCGCATCGAGGTACCGCTGGCCGGCTCCCAGCGCCTGGTCTTCGACGTCACCGCCTTCGCCAATGGCGGCCTGGAGATCGAGGCGCAGTTCAACAATGACCGCGCCATGGAGCCCAGCGGCGGCCGCGCCGCCTACAGCCTCACCGCCACGCTCGATGGTCGGCTGGTCGCCAGCGAAACCCTGGACCAGGGCCAGTACCAGAACTGGCACCGCGGCTTCTCGACCGATGCGCGCAATGGCGGCCAGGGCCTGGGTGATGCCTCGCAGGGCTGGCTGAACATCCGCCATGACATGGAGCACCTGGAGGGCACCGGCGCCGTCGCGCAATACAATCAGGCGGTGGGCGTATCCCCTGCCCTGCTCGACGCCTATGCGACCGCCGCCGCGGCACCGGGCTGGGCCGCGCCGCTCGCGGCCGATGGCGTCACGCGCTTCATGCCCGCCACCGGCGGCCGCCAGGATATCGGCTTCACCACCACCCCCAACACCGCCTGGCTGATCAGCCAGGATATCCGCGCGGCCGAATACGCGCTGGGCCAGGCCGAGGCCGCCGGCGGCATCCCCTGGCACCACTGGGACGCCGCCCATCGCGGCTGGCTCAGCACTGACAACTACCCGCGCCTGTGGACCGACGCGCGCGGCGGCACCGGCAGCCCGGGCAACCCCGCCTCTACCGGCCTGACCCAGCAGGTCGATGCCGCCACCGGCTGGAGCCTGGACGCCGCCCACCAGCCCGACCTCTCCTATGTGCCTTATGTGCTGACCGGCGAGCGCTGGATGCTCGATAACCTCCAGGCGCAGGCGGCATGGAACGTGGTGGGCCAATGGCCGCTGCCGCGCGGCAATGCCGATGACCTGGTGGTGCGCGACAACCAGGTGCGCGGCGCCGCCTGGAGCCTGCGGCAGATCGACGAAGCCGCCTGGGCCAGCCCCGATGGCAGCGCGGCCAAGACCTATTTCACCGCCGTCTCGCAGGCCAATTGGTCCTGGCTGGTGTCACAGATTCCCGCCTGGACCGCGCAACAGGGCGAAGCGCATGGCTGGCTGCCCGGCCAATACGGCGCGGCCGGCGCGCTGCCGCCCTGGCAGCAGGATTATTTCGCCTCCACCGCCATCGCCGCCGCGCGGCAGGGCAATGCGGATGCAATGACCTGGCTGGAATGGGCGTCCAACTTCCTGGTCGGCCGCTTCACCCATGGCGCGCAAGGCTTCGCCCAGCATGATGGCGCGGCCTATCTGATAGCGATCAGCGATGCCGCGACCGGCACGCCCTACAAGACCTGGGCCGAGATCGGTGTGGCGCAGGCGGCGCGCGGCTGGTCCAACGGCGCGGGCTGGTCGCAAAGCCAGGGCGATTATCCGCAATTGGCGCTCGCCACCTTGGCCGGCCTCGCCGACGTGACCAGCTCCGCGGCCGCCGCCGCCGCCTATCGAGCCCTGCTGGCCGAGGCACCGCCCTTCACCGCTACCGCGGATTTCAACCGCGACCCGACCTACGCGATCGAGCCGCCGGGCAGTGCGGCCCCGATCGTGCCCCGTCTCGTCGCCCTGTCCATCGTGCTGGGCGCTGAGGCCTGGAATGGCGACCCGCTGGCCATCGTGAAGGTGGATGGCGTGCAGGTCTTCGCAGGCGGGGTCAGCGCGAGCCATGCCAGCGGCGGCGCGGAACTGCAGCTGGGGCACTTCGCCGCAGGCGCGCACCAGGTCACGGTGGAATTCACCAATGACGCCTGGGGCGGCAGCGCGGCAACCGACCGCAACCTCTACGTCGAGGCGTTGCGCATCGATGGCGTGGCGACCGGCCAGTCGGCCGCGCTGCTCAGCAATGGCACGGTGCTGTTCGACCTAGCAGGACCGCCATCGGTCGCGCCCCCGCCGGCCCCGCCACCGCCACCGCCGCCAGCCCCGAGCCAGGTCGCGCTGGCCGTGGTGCTGGGTGCCCAGGCCTTCCAGGGCAACCCCATCGCCACCGTGCTGGTCGATGGCCAGCAGGTGTTTCGCGGTGAGATCAGCGCGAGCCATGCCACGGGTGGCGCCGCGGTGCCGCTGGGCCTGTTCGATGCGAAGGTCGCGCACACGGTCCGCGTGGAATTCGCCAATGACCTGTGGGGCGGCAACCTGGCGGCGGATCGCAACCTCTATGTCGAGGATATTACGGTCAATGGCCGCTCGACCGGCAGCCGGGCCGAGTTGCTCAGCAATGGTGGCCAGAGCTTCACCCTGCCGGTGGCGCAACCATTGCCGCAACCTGTGCCCCCACCCGCCGGCGACATGCTGCGCGTGAGCCTCTCCCAGGATGCCTGGCAGGGCGATGCGCGCTTCACGATCAAGCTCGATGGCGTGGTGCTGGTCGCCGATGGCGTGGCCCGCGCGACGCATGGCATGGGCGCGCCGGACGTGATCGAATTGCGCCCCAGCCTGGCGGCAGGCCCGCACAGCCTGGTCGTCAGCTTCACCAATGACGCCTGGGGCGGCAGCGCCGGGACTGATCGGAACCTTTATGTCGATGCCGTATCGCTGAACGGCGTCGATCTGGGCCAGCGTGCCGCGCTGTTCTCCAATGGCGATGCGAGCTTCGCCTTCACCAAGCTGGCCGCGCCCCAGGCGCCGACCACCGACATGCTGCGCATCGGCCTCTCGGCCGATAGCTGGCAGGGCGACCCGGTCTTCGTGGTGCTGGTCGATGGCAAGCAGTTGGGGGGTGAGCGCAGCGTGGCCGCATCGCATGCCGCGGGCCGCGTGGAGTTCCTGGAACTGGCGTTGCCGCATGCGCCGGGGGCGCATGAACTGGCGGTGCGCTTCATCAATGACGCCTGGGGCGGCAATGCGCTGGCGGACCGCAATCTCTACGTGGAATCGGTGGCGCTGAACGGGGTGGATCTGCACGGCAAGGCGGTGCTGTTCAGCGCGGGCGATGCGGTCTTCGCGTTCTGACGGCAGGTGGAAGGGGCGGCCAAACAGCCGCCCCCTCCCTTTGGTCAGTGTTCAGGCCGCGATACGCGCACCCCGGCGGCGACGGGCGAAGCCCAGCGCTGCCAAACCAAGGCCAAACAACGCGAGCGAAGCGGGCTCAGGCACCCGGATCTCGCGCACCAGCTTGTCCTGGATGGCGACCGCGAAGTCATTGAAGTCATTCGCGACCACGAGGAAGGCGTTGGTCCCGCCCACGATGTTGTTCTGGTAGAAGGCCTGCACGCCTGGCTCGCCCAGGATGACCAGGCCGTTGATGGTGTCCACGCCGCCGGCGAGTGCGGCGTTGCGAGCGGCCAGCGTGTTGGGGCCGTCATTCGCCGCGCCGTCGCCCGAGACATCGATCACCTGGCGCGGGCTTTCAAAGCCATTGTTGTTGAACAGGGGGGCGGCGAAATTGATCGCCCCGCCGGGTGCGGTGCTGCCGGCATAGGCGCGGCTGATGCCGTTGATCGCGGCGGCGAAAGCATTGGAACTGGCCGCGCTGTTGATCAGCGTGAAGCCGAGCGACTGCGTCACCTGGCCCGCACCCGACCACTGGATGAAGTTGACCGCGATGCGAGACGTCGATCAGCAGCGACAATTCAAGGCCGACGGGAACCGCGCGTGCATCGTGGCTGAAGGCCATGGGTGCGGTGATGGCCAGCACGGCGGCAAGCCCGCGCATCCTGCCTGCAAATCTGGATAGCAACATGGTGAACTCTCCGGGATACGGGTGCTGGATTGCGCCCGTATCGGACCACACCAGCAATCTTCGTGCCGGACAGAAACGTTATTGATATCAATAGTTTGAAAGGCCATCCACATTCGCAGCCGGGTCAGCGTAAACTCTGCCGACAGGGCATCAGCCGGCGATCAGCCGGCGCAGCGTCGCCACCAGCCGGACCATCGGGCAAGGCTTCAACAGATGCGCCTCACGCGCGCCCGCGCTGCGCCCCAGCAGCAGCCCCGGACGCCCGGTCAGTATAATAATGGCCAGCGCCGGCCATTCCGCCCGCGCCTGCACCAGCAGCGCCGCGCCCTCCGCGTCGCCGCGGCCGAGATCGAGCTCGGCGATGATCGCCACGATCCGCGGCTGGCCGTGCAGCAGCGCCAGCGCCTCGGCCGGCGTGCCGGCGCCATGCACGATGAAGCCGACGCGGCGCAGCGCCAGCGCCATGGCCATGCGCAGCATGAGGTTGTCCTCGATCAGCAGGATCTCATGGACGGGCGCGCCACCCGGCGCTGCCTGGTCGGCATTGATCAGCGCGCTGCCAGCCTCTGGGTCCGGGTCGGTCAGGACGTGGCGCCCGGCCAGGCGAATTCGGCCACCATCCGCAGGCTGAGCGCATCGCGCTGCTGCGTCAGCGCGCCGCCATGTTCGCGCAGCAAGGCGGCGGCGATCCGCATGCCGCCGGCTGTTGCGGCCAGCATCGCCGCATCGGCCGGCTCGCGCGCGCTGACCTCCAGCCGCGCCGGGGGCGGCGCCTGTGAGAAGCGCACCAGCACCGCGCCGCGCCCATGCTGCAAGGCATTGATCAACAATTCGGCCATGATGATGCCCAGCAGCTGCGCGCGTTCGGCCGGCCAGGTTCCGCCCTCGGCGTCCAGCGCCACGGAACGCCCTTCCGCCAGCCCCGCCAGCCCATCGCGCACCGCGGCCAAAAGGCTCTCGAGATAAGTGCCGAGTTCCACCGCTTCCTGCCGGCTCGCCTGCTCGATCCGCTCGCTGACCACAGCGATCGTGATGATGCGCTGCGCGCTGTGTTCCAGGATGTCGCGCGCGGCTTCGTCCTCCGCCTCGGCGGCCTGCAAGGTCAGCACGGTGTGCGCCAGCTGCAGGCTGTTGCGCATGCGGTGCTGGAGGTCGGCGAAGGCCGCATCACGCGCGCGCAGCATGGCCGCGTGGTCAGCGCGTTCGCGCGCGCGTTCCAGCGCCAGGCCCAGGCTGCCGGCCAGGGCCACGAGGAAGCTGACATCGGCGGCGTCGAACTGGCCGGGCGCGTTGTCATCCACCTCCAGCACGCCGAAGGGCGCGCCGGCACCGCCGATCACCACATTGATCTGGCGAATGATGCCTTGCGCCTTGAGCAGCGGCGGCAGGGTGAAGCGCTGGTCGCCATCGATGCGGTCGCTGAAGATGGAGCGCCCGGTGCTGAAGGCGAAGCCCGCCGGGGAGTCCGCGCGCAGCCCAAAACGCGTATTCCCGACCGCGCCCGCGGGCCAGCCCATGCCCGCGCGCAGCAGCAGGGAATCGGTGCCCGGCTCGTGCTGCAACACCTTGGAGAAGGGCACTTGCAGGCCGGCGGCGGCGGCGCGCGCGGCCTCATGCAGCAGGGCCGCTTCCTCGGGGCCGTCGAGCACGAAGCGGGCGAAGGCGGCGGTAATCGCCTGCTGGTGCCGGCGACGGGCGAGTTCTGCGGCGGCGCCGCGCATCGGTATCGCGTCACGGGTGGTGGGGATGCGCTGGGGCAGCTGGGCGGTGGTGCTCTGCGACAGCTCATGCAGCCGGAACTGCTCCCAGCCTTCCAGCAATGCGGCGAGTTGTTCATCCTGGGAGGCGCCATCGGCCCGCATGCGCAGCAGCGTCGCGCGCAGCGCCAGGATGGGGTGGCGGCGCGGCAGGTCGGCGCCGGTTTCCAGGCCGCGCAGGAAGACGGATGCCGCGCGTGGATCGGCGCGCTCCATGACGAAGGCGCCATAGCCCATCACCGAGGCATTGCCCAAGCCAACCAGCCGGCGGGCCAGGCCGCGCAATTCGCGCAGGCGCGGGTGATCACTGAGAATCCGGCTGATTTCGGCCGCCGTGGCGCCGCGGGCCTGGCTGTTCGGAGCGCGCTGCTCGCGCCGCCACAGCAGGTTGGCCATGGCCGCGACCAGCGCCTCGTCGCCGAAGGAACGCTCGGCGGTGCCGACCTGGAAGGGGCGCTTGTTGCGGGTGTCGTAGGTGGCATAGGCAGCCTCGGGCACGCCGCGGATGACGGGCACGGCGATCGGCCGATCGGCCGCGACGACCGCCATCAGCCGGTGACGGCCATTAACCAGCCGGCCGCTGGTCGAAAGGCAGATGGGCTGCGGATTGGCCATCCAGCGGCCAGCGGCGATGTCGCGCGTCAGCGCTTCGAGATGAGGGGCGATCAGCCCGCTGGCGGTGGTGCTGTTGCGCAGATAGGCCAGGGCGGTGGCGGGTGTGATGAACTCGTAGGTCAATGTGGGCGATTCGGATGGGACGGCGGCGCTGGGGGCAAGCGGGGGCCAGGGGGCGCCGCGCAGGTCGGGCAACGGCCCGCCTGCGGCATCGGGCGGGAGCGCGGTGCCGTCGAGCGTGGCGCGCAGTGCCTGCAGGGCGAGGGCGAACAGCGCCTCGCGTGCGGCAGGGGTCGCCTGGCGGGCGCGGCGATGCAGATCGACCGCAGCGCGCAGCGCGGCACCTGGTTCTTCGGGCTGGAAACGCTGCGGGTGGCGCACGGCTTCGAACAGCCGCAAGGTCCGCGCGCGGTCGTGCCGCAGCCCCAGATACAGGATGATGGTGCGCAGCGCCTCGGGCAGCGGCGAATGATGGGTCATGGCCAGGCTTTCGGCCACCACCTCCTCGATGCCGGGGCTGGCCAGCAGCACGCGCTCCACGTCAGGCCAGGTGGGGTTGTTGGTGGTGGCGCGCGCGGCCAGCGCGTCATCATAGCGCAGCAGGCGGGTGATCAGGCCGAGCAGCGCCTGGGGATGGGCCGAACCGCGGGCGGCAAGAATGCCGCGCAGGCTGCGGCGGCTGTGCTGGTCGATGCTGGGCAGCACGTCATCGGGCACGTCGCGGGCGACGAAGCTGGTCAGCGGCAGGTCTTCGGCCAGGCTCGCGTGCAGGCGCTGCACGCCATCGAGCAGCACCCCGCTGGCGGAGACGATGATGGGCATGCCGTTGAGCATCCAGCGGCCATGGCGCAGCGCTTCGCGGTATTGCGCGACGGCCGNNTCATCCACCGATGCGCCGGGCCAGGGTTGCGCCAGCAGGGCGGCGGCGGCGGCCGGCGACAAGGTCTCGATGGCCATGCTGTGTGGCCACCAAGGGGCCGGGTTGCTAACGGCGAAAGGTTCGGAAATGATACGACACCTAATCTCGGTAACGGTGCCGGAGCCTGCAATCCGGCCACAGATGGCCTTCGTTTGCATGCAAGGCGCCCGGTTGGTTTGCGGAAATCCCGTGCTGGACGGGAACGCGATGCGAGAATGATGCCGGCTGGGCGCGTGGTATGGCGGAAAACGCCGGATAGCGACGCGGTGACGGTCAATCGGGCTGCCGATATAGCATGCATCGGCAATCTCGCCAGTTCGCAAGCGCCGCATTAATTTTTTTTCATTTCAATTGGGCCGATGCGCCCCCCCCCCCCCCCGCACGGCGCACTGGCTCCGGTCAGTCGCCCTTGAAATATACTGCGAGGGACTGCAATTGTGGGCATATCAGCGGCTTGGACGAATTATGCGGCTGCGCTGGGCCGGTTTGGTCGATCAAGCGCCGGTCGTTGCCAAACCGACTCTCGTAGCAGTGCGCCGCAGTTCCACGAGCGCAGGCATGATAACCCGGAATTGTCCGGCCCATGGGCCAAGTTCGCAAACGCCTAATTACTGCGCGCTTTACGGCGACAAACGATGTCGCCAAGGTTCATCACGCTTGGATGAGTAGCCGACGTCAATGTCGATCTTGGTTTTTCATCCCCCAACGGACCCCTGTCCGGAGCGCAAAGGAAAAATCATGCAAACGCCGCCCAAAACGACAAGTCACAGTGCAATGCTGGCAGATGGCATTGCACGCGCCTTTACCAATGGCGGGCCGGCATCCACCGGCCGCATGGGCATGCCGCTGGCCATCGTGCCTCGCGGCCCTGCGCCCGCGCTTGAGCGTGCGCGCGGGCCGCTGGCTTCCGATTGCGCGGTGGGCCACGAGATTCGAGAACTGCGCCGCGCCAAGATGATGACGCAGAAGGAGGTGGCGAGCCTGATCGGCGTGACCGGTGCGCAGTTGCACCGCTACGAGACAGGCGCGACCCGCATCGCGGCGAGCCGCCTGGTGGCGATCGCGGCGGCGCTGGAAGTGGGGCCCGAGCGGTTGATCGGCGCCGCTTCGGAGTTGTCGCGGTCGCAGGCGGCCGCATTGCATCATGGTGGCGATGATATTCTCGACCTGATCCAGATTTTCAGCGCCATCCCTGACCCCAAGTGCCGCGCCGCCATCATGACCGTCGTGCGCATGGTGGCGACGCAGCATATGGCGATGGCTGGGGATTCCGCCGCAGCGGGTTGACCTTGCTGTGTAGCCAACAGCAATGCGACCGCGTGCTGTTGGCGGGATGGACTTTGTGGCGTTGCTCTGGCGAGAGCGCGAGCGATGCTGGGCCGCATGGCCGCGTTTGAAGCTGGAACATCGCGTGCAGCCCCGCTCCGCTGCGGTCCGCGTTGGATCGGTTGCCCAAAGCCCGCCACGGTGAGCCAAAATCTCCTCGGCCGCATAGACGTCAGCGAATGCCGTCGAGTGTGTTTCCGTGGCGGTGATATGGAGGCAGGCCTTGCGGTTGCCGGACCACACGCAGCGCGTATCGGCCGCTTGATGAGCAGTTGAGGGTGTCATCGGCATCGCTCACCGGCACTACCTCAGAAACCGGGCGCCACGATACTTCAATGAATCAATGGGTTTTGGGTGACGCTGCTGTCGCGCAAAGGCGATGCGGCATCGCCACCCGGGGCCAGCGGGGGCGAAGCATTGGGCTGGGCCAGGCCGCCTGGACGCACCCGACGCGCGATGCGGCTGAGGTGGAGGCGTTGGGCCGCGTGCTGCTCGATGCCATCGGGGGCGCTGGCACAATGCCGCCAGCCCCGCCATGTTGAACGCACTCCTGGATGTGGAGCACCGCCCAAACGGCCCCCCCCCAAAACGGCCACAGCGGCTTGATGTAGAGGCCGCAATCTGGTTCCGGATGGGCTACCAATCGGCACCGGCTGGGAACCCCGTCATCTGGTTAACTCACCAACCATATCAATGAATTCGCTTGGCTTTGGCGTAGGGCCCCACTTGGCTGCTGATCCACAGTCTGCGAGAATGTGACAGATGCACGACGTAAACTTGCCACTGGCCGCCATCGCATTGACGGGGGCGATTGCGCTGGCCGCGCTGATGCCGGTTGCGCTGCGCATGACCCTCGTGCCGGCTGTCGTTCTTGAAATCCTGTTCGGTGTTGTGATCGGCCCGCAGGGCCTGAACCTGCTGGCACCAAGCGTGACGCTGGAGCTAATCGCACAACTCGGCCTTGCGATCCTGTTCCTGATCGCTGGCCTCGAGATCAACCCGCGCGAGGTCCGCGGCGAGCCCTCGCGTCTGGCGGTCCAGGGGTGGCTGGCCTCGCTGGCCGTCGCGGGCATCCTCGCCATTGGCGGCCAGGCACTGGGCCTGTTTCCGGCCGCGGGCTTCGTCGCCATCGCATTGACCACCACGGCGATCGGGGCGCTGATGCCCATCCTGAAGGATCGGGGCATGCTGGCCCCGCCCTATGGACCTTATGTTCTGGCCGCGGGTGCTGCCGGCGAGGCGTTTCCGCTGGCGGTGCTGTCGCTGATCCTGGCCGGGGCGGCCGGTTTCGGGGCGCAAAGCATCGTGCTGGTCGGATTTGCGCTGATCGCAATTCTCGCCATCTGGCTGGGCGGGCAGGTGCGCAGCCTGCAACTCCCGCCGGTGTTGCGTAACACCATGACAAGCTCCGGCCAGTTCCCGATCCGGCTGGCAGTTTTTCTTGCCGTCACCTTTGCCCTTTTCAGCGAAAGCCTTGGGCTGGACCTGGTGCTCGGGGCATTCGTGGCCGGCGCCGTCCTGCGCGCGCTGGTGCCCGAGAATCTGCACCACGACCTGATGGTGCGCCTTTCGGCCCTGGGCTACGGCTTCTTGATCCCGATCTTCTTTGTCGTGTCCGGCATGAAGCTGGACATCGCGGCCATGACCAACTCGCCCATCGGCCTTGCGCTGGTTCCGGTCTTCGTTGGCATGATGCTGCTCGCGCGCGGTCTGCCGGCGCTTTGGCTCTACCGCCAGGCGCTTCCACCCCACCAGCGGATCGCCTTGGCCCTGCATTCAGGGACCCAGTTGCCACTGGTTGTTGCGATCACCGCGATCGCGGTTAGCCAAGGCGCGATGCCTGAGTGGTGCAGTGCATCGCTGGTTGTCGCGGCCGTAATCACGATCATTTTGTTTCCGGCGCTGGCCAGTCTAGTGGTCAGGTACAGGACTGATACGCAACCCTGAGCATAGGGTGCCCGGGGGTCAGGGCGTTTTACTCCGGCGTTGGTCGCTTCAATCCCGACACGGGCAGCAGGCCGACAGGGTGGCTCAATATGCTGCAGGTCGCGGTTGACGTGCTCCCCTGAAATGGTGCCATTTTTCGGCAGAGTCCGATCCGGCAAGGGACGGACGAATGAAGCGCAGCAGTCTCCGTGTCGGCCCAGTCAACAGGTCTGCCCCGCAAAGCCCAGGAAACCTGCACTCAGTGCGGCCGCCTGGTCGGGCGGAGAGCACAGCTGATTTGGAAACTGGCGGAGGAAAAGGAGCTGCTACCGAACAGTCTCTGGGGCGCCCATACCCGGTTCGGGGCTGCCTGATAGACTTGGGTTCAATCGCGCCGCGGCGCAAACCAAGGGCACAGCGCTCGTAGCACTAGGAGGGTCAGCAGTGTGGCGGTGATCAGGCCGCCGATGACCACGGTGGCGAGCGGCCTCTGCACCTCGGCCCCCGCGCTGGCCCAAATAGCCATCGGCAGAAAACCCAGGCTCGCCACCCTCGCCGTCATGCCGGGCTGCATGGTTTGCTCAACCAGCCGGACCTTTTCCTCGGCAGTGTAGCGCCGACGGCGGTGGGTGCCGCTGATGATTTCAACGCGATCTATGGGCCTGGACATAGGCGCACGCCTAGGCTTCAACCTAGGCCCTCATGGTTGCGCCGCGTGTCCGGGCGAAATGGGGGCCGCGCCAATCGGGCTGACCACCCCAAACGCCATCCCCAGCACCGCCATGTCATGCGCCGGCAGCACGGGCCCGCGCTCGATATCGGCGTCGGTGAGGTTGGGGATGTAGAGCTGCCAGGCCTCGCCCGCTTCCAGCACATCCGGCAGGGCTGCGCCGTGGGAGACGCGCTTCTCCAGCGCCTGGCGGGCCAGGAAGGCCTGGATGCCCGGCTGCCAGCCCTTCCAGCTGTTGCCGGCCCATACGACATCGCTGAATTTGGGCATGGGGGCGTGGGTGCCCCAGAAGGCCATGGTGTCGTCGGTCAGCTTGATCTGGACGTAATTGTCGAGGTCGTTCCACTCAATGCAGACGGCGGCCATGATTCGGGTGACGACGCTGAGGTCCACACCCTGCCGTTTGGCGGCCTCGTAGCGGCCGATGACGCCCTGCTTGTCCTCGCGGAAGGGCTTCACGCTCGCCCACCAGGGCGAGACCTGGCCCCGCGCATTGGCCTGGCCCGCGCCGGCGGTGAGCTTGAAGAGCTCCATGCCTCGCGGGAGCGTGACCACGCTGTATGTCTTGAAGCCGGCCTGCTCGCTCTTGTCCAGCGAATGGAAATCGGCGCGTCCGAGGCCTTGGTTCTTCATATCTCTCGCCATTGCCAAGATGGCCGATCGACCCGACCGTGAGAAAACTATCAGCGTTCCAACGGCTCCTGCAACCGGCCCCCGCGACGCGCAGCTGCGGGCTCCCAAGGGAAGATTAGGCTGATGCCTCGGGGGCGAGGCGCGGCGATGATGGGCTTGCCGCGGAACGGTGACAGGACTGGGAGTGCAGGTATAGGCTCTACCTCTGCGGACATGGCGTCCGGATTCGGGAGGGTTGAGGTCTCACAACCATATCCCATTGCCGATCAACGCGTTGCGCCATATCCGCCCAGCAATTGCTTAACGCAAGCAGACGCATGGCGTGACGCGGCTGGTCAGGGGTGATCACTTGCCAGGCGGCGACGTGGATGTATGAACGGGTTAGCCGATTTATTGAAGGAGCGAGCTATGCCAAAAGCGAAAGCATGCGACATAATTATCGACACGAAGCCCTATTTTGGCCATTGCGGGATAGTTACAGGTAATTTCAATATGATTAGTAATGTAATTCCCAATGGAATTGAAGTTATACACGCCACCAACAAGGGTATTGTAGAAACTACTTGGGGAAACGGAAAAGCTTATTGTTTTCGCGCTGTGAATTTAAGCAGATCTGAAGCACAAAAAATTCAACATGTTTCCAACGAGATTAAGGGTGCGGCCGAGTATGGTGCATCTCGGGCGATATTCAAAAGTTGGGCTGGATCAAGCTCCTTTGATGGCAGCGCTTTGGAGAGACTTGAGAAATATCAACGCAGAATGACATCACATCAAGGCGTCCTAAAAAACGTCTACTGTTCTGAATTGGTGGTTATATCATATCAATTAGGTCTTAATATTGATCGGAATCATCTGAGTTGGATTGATTTAGATGGAAAGCATACTTTGCCTAGCACACTTAAGTCGTGGCTAGAAAAATTTCCAACGAATTGGCAATTTCAGGGTTTTATTACGGATTCAACAATGGAATTAACTCCGCCATAGCGAAAAATTGATTGACAACGGTCTGTTTACAGTCCGGCCTTATTCATGAGGCCCTGAGCTGCTGTATTTTGCCGGTGAGGCGCTCGATGGTGAACCGCTGTGCCTCACCTGAAGATGCGAAGCTGGTGAAGGCTCTGGCCAAGGCATTCCGGTGGCGGCGAATGATGGAGGCGGGCCGCTTCGGCACGATCGACGAGCTTCCCTGTTCATGGGGACCTCCGATAGGGTTGGAAAACCTTATCTCCGTGTCCACCAAACCGGCAGCAGGCCATACAGTCATAGCCGGGTGGGGCTGCCGTTCCAGGCAACCGGGCAGTCGGTCAGCAACAAGGCCCGGCCAAGTGTGGGGCACTACCCAGGCGTCCATCAGGACGCGGACAATGCCGCCAAGCTTTGTGGGCTGGCTTGTGGGCCAGGAACCGGCCCGAACAAAAATCCACGTAATATCAGCCGCATAAGGGGGATAGATGGCGGAGGGGATGGGATTCGAACCCACGAAAGGGATTATCTCCCTTTAACGGTTTAGCAAACCGCCGCCTTCGGCCACTCGGCCACCCCTCCGCGGGTGCTTACGAAGTTACACGGCGTATGCGCGATCGGTGTAACCGCCCGGCCGCCCGGCGTCAAACCTCAGTTGAGCTTCACCTCGAAGCCCCGCTTGGTCGCCGGCCGCGCCATCATGCGCTCATACCAGGCGGCCACGTTCGGCAGGTCGTCGAAGGGCACCATGTGCCGCTCATGCCGCCAGGCCCAGCCCATGATGGCGAAATCCGCGATCGAGGGCTCACCCGCCGTGGCCACGAAGTCCCGGCCCGCCAGCCCGTAGTCGCGCGCCGCCCCCTCGGGCTGCATCAGGAAATGGTGCACCTGGCCGGGCATGGGGCCCAAGCCGCCCATCTGCCACATCAGCCATTCATGCACGGCCACGCGGCCACGCGCGTCCTTGGGCATGAAGCGCCCGGTCTTTTCCGCCAGGTACAGCAGGATGGCGCCGCTTTCGAACACCGTGATGGGCTGGCCATCCGGCCCCTCAGGGTCGCGGATCGCGGGGATGCGGTTATTGGGCGCAAAGGCCAGGAATTCCGGGTTGAACTGCTCGTTCTTCGAGATGTTCACCGGGTGCACGCTGTAGGGCAGCCCCATCTCCTCCAGCGCCGCGGAAATCTTGCGGCCATTGGGGGTGTCCCAGGTCCAAAGTTCAATCATCTCTACCTCGCTTGGAATTGCTTGGCGCCGAACATGTTCTCGCGCTCTTCATCGGTCATCGCACCTCGGCGCTGGTTGTCGGCCAGCACCTCCACGCCCCGCTGCACGGCGGGCCGTGCGGCGATCGCATCATGCCAGCGTTTCACCGCCGGGTAGTCGTCCAGGTTGATGCCGCGCCGGTCCGGGTTGCGCACCCAGGGGAAGGTCGCGATATCCGCCACCGAGTATTCGCCGGCCAGGAATTCCGCCTCCGACAGGCGCTTTTCCAGCACGCGATGCAGGCGGGCCACCTCATTGGCGTAGCGCGTGATGGCATAGGGGATCTTCTCCGGCGCATAGGCCGCGAAGTGGTTGTACTGGCCGAACATCGGCCCCACGCCGCTCATCTGGAACATCAGCCATTGCAAGCAAGCGTAGCGCGCCGCACCACTCGCCGGCAGCAGCGAACTGCCGGTCTTTTCGGCCAGGTACATCATGATGGCCGCACTCTCGAAGATCACCGTCTCGCCATCGACCATCGCGGGGATGCGGTGGTTGGGCGTGATCTTGAGGAAGTGTTCCGCGAATTGCTCGCCCTTGCCGATATTCACCGGGATCACCCGGTATGGCAGGCCGAGTTCCTCCAGCATGATGTGGACCTTGTGCCCATTGGGCGTGGGCCAGGTGTAGAGGTCGATCATCGGGCTCTCCTTGGGGGGACAGCCTGCCCCAGAACCGGGGGCAGGTCAGCCCTACCGCACCAGCATCAGCGTCAACGTGGGAAAGATGCTCAACAGCACCAGCACCACCGCCGTCACCAGGCAATACGGAATCGTCCAAAGGAAGATCTGCCCCGGCTTCATCCCCGTCACCGCGGCGGCGATGAACAGCGCGATCCCCACCGGCGGCGACACGAGCCCGAGGACCAGGTTGATGCTCACCACCACGCCGAAATGCACCGGGTCGATGCCATACACCTCGGTCGCGATCGGCAACAGGATCGGCACCACCATGATCAGCCCGGGGATGCCGTCGATCACGGTGCCGATCACCAGCAGCATGAAGTTCACCAGCAGCATGAAGGATATCGGCCCGGTGGCGATGGTCTGGATCCAGGCGGCGATATCCTGCGGCACCTTGCCGAAGGTCAGCACCCAGCCGAACACGGCCGCGGTCGCCACCATGAACAGCACCACCGCGGCATTGCGCCCGGCCGCGTAGAACATGCGCGGGATGTCGCGGTCATGGAATTCGCGAGTGATGAAGCGCCCGATCAGATAGGCCGCGACACAGGCCACGGCGGCACTTTCGGTGGCGGTGGCGATACCGGTGGTGATGCTGCCGATGATGACGGCCGGGATCGCCAGCGTCAGCGCGCCATCGCGCAGCAGCACGCCGCGTTGCCGCCAGGAGAGCGGCTGCGGCGTCGGGAAGGGCCGCACCAGCCCGATGCAGAACACCACCAGGATGAAGCCCGCCGTCAGCATCAGCCCCGGGATGATACCGGCGATGAACATGTCGCCGGTCGCGACCCGCGCCAGCACCGCATAGACCACGAACATCATGGAGGGCGGGATGATGGGTGCCAGCAGCCCGGCGGATGCGGTGGTCGCCACCGAAAAGCGGCGATCGTAACCATCCTTGTCCATCTGCGGCACGATCACGCGTGACATGATGGCGATCTGCGCCGCCGCGGAGCCCAGGATGCTGGCCATCAGCGCATTGGCCACGATGTTGATGTAGGCCAGCCCCCCGCGCACCGTGCCCACGAAGGCGCGTGCCAGCCCGATCAGCCGCGTTGTGATGCCCGCACCGTTCATGATCTCGCCCAGGATCAGGAACAGCGGGATGGCCAGCAGCCCGTAATTCTCCACGCCCCCGAAAAGCTGGATCGGGTAGGAGCCCAGCAGCACCTGGTTGTTGGAGGCGAAGATATAGGCCGCCGCCGACAGCGCCAGCACGATGCCGATCGGCGCGCCGATGAACAGCAGCACCACGAAGGCGATGGTGGTGATCAAATCTCGGCTTCCGTGCGTTCGATGAAGGCCTGCCGCCCCAACATGGCGGCGATGTCCTCCATCAGGTTCGCAGTGGCGTGGATGGTGCTGGTCAGGGCGAAACAAGGCAGCACCAGGAAGAACCACCATTTCGCGAAGGGCACGGTGGTGGGCCGGTCCATGTAGATGCCGTTGAAGGTCGCCTCGAAGAAGGGCTGCAATTGCCAATTGTTGGCCCAAAGCGTCGGCAGGTCGAACCACCACCAGCACAGCACCACCATCAGCAGGCCGAAGATCAGCACCAGCGCATCCACCGCCACGCGGGCGGCGTGCCGCCACGCATCGGGCAGCGGGTCGGTCAGCACGGTGACCGCGAAATCCAACCGCAGCCGTACCAGCAATGATGCGCCGATGAAGCAGGCCCACACCATGGCGAAGACCGCCGCCTCATCCACCCAGAACAGCGAATAGTTGATGCTGCGCGTAACCACGTTCAGCAGCACCAGGCCGAGCACCAGAGCCATGCACAGGATCAGCGCCGCGCGTTCCAGCAGCGCCACCCCATGGCTCAGCCTGCGCATGCCTCAGCCCCTTCCGCCCCCAAGGGGAAAGGCCGCGCGCAGCTGGGCCAGCGCCGGCGCGCGCGGGCCCCATTGGCGGTCGAACTGCGCCACCGCATCGCCGAAGAATTCGGGTCCGGCCGGGCGGATCTGCATGTTGGAGGTGCGCAGCTGCGCCAGCTGACGTTCCTCGCGCTCGGGCATGCTGTCGCACAGCGCGTCCAGCGCCTCGGTCATTGTGCCGCGGATCAGGTCGCGGTCGGCGGGCGATAGGGTCGCGAAGACGCGGGCCGACATCAACCCGATCGCCGGGAAGGCGAAATGGTTGGTCAGCAGCATGGTGCGGCAGATCTCCTGGAAGCGGTTGTTGATGGTGCTCTCGAAATCCAGGTCCACGCCGTCGATCTGCCCGTTGGACAATGCCTCGAAGATCTGTGGCAGCGCCAGCGGCGTGGGGGCGGCACCGATGATGTTGAAGAAGTCCCGCGTGGGGGCGGCGGGCGTGATGCGGATCTTCTTGCCGCGCAGATCGGCCAGCGTGTTGGTCACGTCGCGCGTCAGGATCTGGCGCATGCCGACCATGCCGTAGCGGAAGCCCACGCAGCCCACCGCCTGCGGCAGGCCGTTGAGCAGCCCGAGCGCGATGGGGTGGCGCAGCATGCGCACCGCGGCCTGGATGTCGGGCACGATGAAGGGCGCGTGCAGCGCGCCGATCGGGTCGACGCGGTTGGAAATCTCGGAGGTGGTCATCAGGCTCATGTCGAGCGCGCCGGTCTGCAATTGCTGCAGCATCGTCGCCTCATTGCCCAACTGCCCCGAGGGGAAGAGCGTGACCGTGAAGCGCCCGCCGGAGGCATCGCGCAGCCGGGTGCCCCAGGCCGTCAGGTTCTGGTTCCAGGTATGCGCCGGCGGCGTGATCAGGCCCAAACGGAATTCGCGCGTGGCTTGGGCGCGGGCAAGGTTGGCCGGCATTGCCAAGGCGGCGGGGGCGGCCATAAGCGCACGGCGCGCGATGGGGCTGGTCATGCAATCTCTCCTCGGAATGTCTCCCGCCCTAAGACGTGGCCGAAAGGCCGCCGGCCTGCAAGAGCATCGCGCGGCATCGAGCCCCCCGGCAGACAAGGATTGCCCGCCGGCTGGGCGATCAGCGCTCGTAGAGCAGCCTGGCGCGGATGGTGCCGGGCAGGGCGCGCATCTCCTCCAGAATCGCCTGGCTGTCGCGTGAGGCACCGCCATCGACCACCACATAACCCACATCGCCCTCGGTCTGCAGATACTGGCCGGCGATGTTCACGCCGCGCTTGGCGAAGATTGTGTTGATGCCGGTGAGGATGCCCGGGACATTGCGGTGCACATGCATGAAGCGCACGCCGGTGGGCTGCGGTGGCAGTTGCACGCCGGGGAAATTCACCGCACCCACGGTGCTGCCGGTGTCGGAATAATCCACCAGCTTGGCGGCCACTTCCTCACCGATGCGCGCCTGCGCTTCCTCGGTGCTGCCGCCGATATGCGGCGTCAGGATGACGTTCTCGATGCCGGCCAGCGGCGTGGCGAAGGCATCGCCATTGCGCGCGGGTTCTTCCGGAAAGACGTCCACCGCGGCACCCGCCAGATGGCCAGAGCGCAGTGCGGCGGCGAGTGCGTCCAGATCCACTACCGTGCCGCGAGCATTATTGATGAAGATCGCACCCGCCCGCATCTTGGCAAATTCGGCCTCACCCATCATGCCCATGGTGGCAGCCGTTTCCGGCACGTGCATGGTCACGATGTCGGACCAGTTCAGCAATTCGTCGAGCGTCGCGCAGCGGCTGGCATTGCCATGCGGCAACTTGGCCGCGACATCAAAATACAGCACGCGCATGCCGAAGGCTTCGGCCAGCACCGAGAGCTGGCTGCCGATATTGCCGTAGCCCACAATGCCCAAGGTACGGCCGCGCACCTCATGAAAACCATCGGCAGTCTTTTGCCAGACCCCGGCATGCGCCGCATTGGATTTCGGCAGCACGCCGCGCAGCAGCACGATGATCTCGCCCATCACCAATTCGGCGACGGAACGCGTGTTGGAAAACGGCGCGTTGAACACCACGATGCCGCGTTCGCGCGCGGCCGCCAAATCCACCTGGTTGGTACCGATGCAGAAGCAGCCCACGGCCACAAGGCGGTCGGCGGCGTCCAGCACATCGGCGGTCAATTGCGTGCGGCTGCGAATGCCCAGCAGATGCACGCCGCGCAGGGCTTCCTTCAGCGCCTCGCCATCGAGCGCTTTCGGCAGGCGCGTGATCTGCGCGTAGCCATTATCGCCCATGAACTGAACGGCGGTGTCGTTCACGCCCTCCAGCAGCAGGATCTTGATGCGGTCCTTGGGCAGGGAGAGGAGCTCGCTCATTGGTTGGCAAGCTCCGCCAGCACCTGCGCCAGCACCCGCGCGCCGGCCGCGCAATGCTCGGGCGATGCGTATTCAGCCGGGTTGTGCGATACGCCGTTGCGGCACGGGATGAAGATCATGCCCGAGGGGCAGAGCGGGATCATGAACTGGCTGTCGTGGAAGGCGCCGGAGGGGATCCGCATATGCGACAGCCCCTGGGAGGCCGCCGCGCGCTGCACCGCGTCCACCACCAGCGGATCGAACACCGCGGGCACGGCGTGGAAGCGCTCGAACAGCTGGTAGGTGCAATGCCTGAGCGAGGCCGCGATCACGCCTTCGATCGCATTGCCGCGCGCCTGCAGCACCGCGTTGTCCGGGTGGCGGAAATCGATGGAAAACCGCACCAGGTCGGCGACCGAATTGGACGCGTTGGGGAAGACCTCCATGCGCGCGACCGTGAAGCGCAGCACATCCGTGGGGTCATGCATCAGCGTATTCAGCGCGGTGATGGCACGGATCGCGTCCTGCATCGCGTCCTGGCGCAAGCCCACCGGGCAGGTGCCGGCATGGTCGGAGCGGCCATGGATTTCCACGCTGAACCAGCGGCTGCCCTGGATGCCGGTGACGACGCCGATATCGGTGTCGCGCTGCTCCAGGATGGGGCCTTGCTCGATATGCGCCTCGACATAGGCGAAGGGCTTGGGGCCTTCGACCACGCCGAGCGGGCGGCGGGTGATGTCGGCCTCATCGGCCAGGTGTTCGCGCAGCGCATCGGCCCAGGCGATGCCGCCATTGTCGCGGATATCGTCCCAGGTGTCGGGCGGCGCGAAACCGGCATAAGCCATGCTGCCCATGCAGCCCGGCGCGAAGCGGCCGCCTTCCTCATTGGTCCAGGCGACGACCTCGATCGGGCGCTTGGTGGTCACGCCGGCTTCGCGCAGCGCCTGCACGGCTTCCAGCGCCGCGATCACGCCATAGATGCCATCGAAGCGGCCGCCCTTGGGCTGGCTGTCCATATGGCTGCCGGAGAGCACCGGCGCGGCCGTCGGGTCGGTGCCCTCATGCCGCAGGAACAGGTTGCCGAGCTCGTCGATGCTGGCCTTCAGCCCGATCGCCTCGCCCCAGCCGATGAACAGGCGCCGCGCGATCCGGTCCTCGGGCGAGAGGCAGGGGCGGTTTACCCCGTCGCCTGGAATGGCGCCAATCTTGGCCAGCTCCATCAGCCGCTCCCATTGGCGGGCTTCGCTGACGGCGGCGACCAGATTGGGCGCGATGGTGATGGACATGCGTCACTCCGTGGCAGGCGATGGCGCTTAAGGCCGCAGGCGCGCCGGATCAAGGCTTGCCAATCCATGCGCTTTTCGGGATTGCTGCCATCCAGGGATCAGGAGAGGGCAGATGGGGCTGTCGACGCATGTGCTGGACACCGCGCATGGCAAGCCGGGCGCGGGCATGGCCTATACGCTGTACCACATTGGTGCCGATGGCGCGCGCGAGGCGCTGAAATCGGGCATCACCGACGGCGATGGCCGCGCGCCGGGCGGGCTGCTGGCGCAGGAGGAACTGCGCAGCGGCCGCTATGAACTCGTCTTCCAGGTGGCGGCCTATTTCCGCGCCCTGGGCGTCACACTGCCCGAGCCTCCCTTCCTGGATGCGGTGACGCTCGCCTTCGGCATCTGGGACGAGACGATGCATTACCATGTGCCGCTGCTGGTCTCGCCCTTCGGCTACACGACCTATCGGGGTTCCTGATGGACACTGCGTATCTGGCCGAATGGGCCAATCTGCTGCTGCGCTGGCTGCATGTGATCGCGGGCATGGCCTGGATCGGCGCCAGCTTCTACTTCATGGGCCTGGACCAGTCGCTGAAGGCGCCAAAGGATGGCGACCCGCTGGTGCGCGGCGAGCAATGGGCCGTGCATGGCGGCGGCTTTTACCAGAAGAAGAAATTCATCGCCGGGCCGGGCTTTCTGCCCGAGCCGCTGCACTGGTCGAAATGGGAAGCGTACTGGACCTGGATCAGCGGCTTCTCGCTGTTTGTCCTGATGTATTATGGCCAGGCGAGCACCTATCTGATCGACCCGGATGTGGCGGACCTGGCGCCTTGGGAGGCGATCGGCATTTCGCTGGCGCTGCTGGTGGTGGCCTGGGTGGCGTATGACCTGATCTGCCGCACGCCCTTGGGCGATGACGGCATCGCCATGGCCATCATCGGCATGGCGGCGCTGACGCTGGCGGCCTGGCTTTGCACGCAATTGTTTTCGGGGCGCGGGGCCTATCTGCAGGTGGGTGCCATGATCGGCACCATCATGGCCGCGAATGTGCTGATGATCATCATCCCGGGCCAGAAGAAGATGGTGGCCGCGGTGGTGGCGAATGGCCCGATCGACCCGCGCTGGGGCGGCTGGGGCAAGCAGCGCAGCATCCACAACAACTACATGACGCTGCCGGTCATCTTCATCATGCTGAGCCCGCATTACCCGATGTTCTGGCAGCATGAGCAGGCCTGGCTGCTGCTGGTGGCCATGGCACTGGCCGGCGCGCTGGTGCGGCAATTCTTCAACCTGAAGCATCGCGGCATCGCGGCCTATGATTTCTGGCTGCTGGGGGCGGCGGTGGTGGTGCTGGTGGCGGTGTTCATCGCACCGCCCAAGCGCGCGGTGGTGGCGGCCGAGGCGGTGCCGTTTGCGGAGGTGCGGACCATCATGGAAGCGCGCTGCGTGGAGTGCCACGCTCCGCGGCCTTCGAACACGGCCTTCGCGGTGGCGCCCAAGGGGGTGGTGCTGCACACGCCGAACCAGATCCGCCGGCAGGCGCAATCCTGGTCGGCGCAGGTGCGGACGGAGGCGATGCCGCCGAACAATTCAACCGGGCTGACGGAGAGCGAACGGGCGCGGCTGTTGGCCTGGGTGGCCGCCGGCGCGCGGCTCGATTGAACCTCAGAACCGGTAGCGGGCGGCAGCGCTGACCACGAAGGGGTTCAGCCTGGCGACGCCGCCGGACAGGCCGCGATTGACGCTGATGGTGGGTTCCATCTGGATCCACTTGACGTCCAGATTGGCGAGCCAGTTGGGCGTGATCTCGTAATCCACGCCGATATTGGCAGCGACCCCGACCGTGGTGCCGGCGCGCACGCGGTTGACCGGGGGCGTCATGGCGCCGCCGAAGCCGTAGAACATGGTCACGTTCAGACCGACGCCGACATAGGGGCTGAGCCGCGCATTCGGGAAGGGGTGGTATTGTAGCGTCAGCGTGGGCGGCAGCGCCCAGAGGCTGCCGGCATTCACATCCCCGAGCGCCGTGCCGCGCACGCGGGCGGTGTGCTGGGTGGTGGCCGCGATCAGGTTGGCCGAGATGTTGGGCGTGAAGAAATAGGTGAAGTCCAGCAGGGGCGAGGCCGAGTTGCTGGCCCCGATCGAGCCGCCTAGCGGCAGGCCGCGGTTCAGCGTGCCGCCATTGGTGGGCAGCACGCCCACGGCGCCGAGGCCGATCATGAAGTCACCGGCGCGCTTGCCGCGCGGGGCGTCCTGCGCCTGCGCCTGGCCGGCGATCAGGCCCGCCGCCAGCATGCCGGCCGCCATGGCAGCCTTGCCGAATATGCCCATGGTCCTCAAACCTCCTTCTTGTGGTGGGCTGCCGGTAGCGATGCGGCATCCCTGGAGCGTGATTAAGGCGCGCGGGCGGGGCGGGCTTTGCGGTGGATCAAGATGGCAAGGGCGTTTCAGCGGTGTGGCGGCGGCGCCACAGGGCGCGTGGTGCGGGGTTGCGACAAATTCCCTGGGGGCGGTGTTGTGCGGGCTTACGACAAATTCGGGGCATGGGATGGGCGCGAGGGATTTCAGGGGCTTGCGCCTGGGGGGTGGGCGGATGGGGATGTCAAACAGCGACGGGCATTATAGGAATTTTGGCCTAAAAAGGCAAGCTTTGGATGAGGGGAGGAGGGGCGGCGGCGCACGAGATTTCTGACCAGAATGGCCGGGGGGGATATGTGTTTCGGCCAGACATGGAGGGTGCCGATGGGTGCCCATCCCAAGCCCGCCCCCGACCGCGACGCCGAACTGGCCGCCATCCGCGCCAAGCTCGCGCGCTCGGTCGAGGATGTGAAGGCCGGGCGCACCATCTCCGGCGAGGAGTTGCCCGCCGAATTGCGCGCCATGCTCGATGCACCGGCCACCCATGGCCCGCCTCGCCCGTAGCGCCCAGCGCGATATCCGCGAACTCGCCAGCCACTATCTCCGCCAGCAACGCCGGGACGCCGTCGCCCAGCTGAACCACAGCGTTGCCGCAGCACTCGCCGCCGCCGACAACCCGGCCACCCGCTGGTTCGCCGCCCCCTGCCCCTATCCCGAACTCGCCGCCACCGGCTTCCGCTGGCTCAAGCTTCACCGCTCCTGCTTCGCCCGCTCCACCGCGCCCGACGGCGAAGGCATCATCCACCCCACCCTCCCCGCGGCCTCAAAACACCCCGCCCTTGACCCCCCTCCCGCACCCGTCCAACCATCCCCCCATGATCCTGCTCATCGACAATTACGACAGCTTCACCTTCAACCTCTTCCACTTCCTGGGCGACCTCGGCGTGCCCGTCGAAGTGCGCCGCAATGACGCGATCTCCGTCCAGGATGTCTTCGCCATGCGCCCCGAAGCCGTCCTCCTCTCCCCCGGCCCCTGCACCCCCAACGAGGCCGGCATCTGCCTCCCGCTGATCACCGCCGCCGCCGAAGCGCGCCTGCCGCTGATGGGCGTCTGCCTCGGCCACCAGGCCATCGGCCAGGCCTTTGGCGGCGATGTGATCCGCGCCCCCGAACCCGTCCATGGCAAGGTCTGGGAGGTGGCGCATGACGGCAGCGGCATCTTCGCCGGCATCCCCAGCCCCTTCCGCGCCACGCGCTACCATTCGCTGGTGGTCGCGGCGGAAACCTTCCCCGCCGCGCTGCGCCCCACCGCGCACACCGCGGATGGCCTGGTGATGGGCCTGGAACACCGCGAATTGCCCATCTGGGGCGTGCAGTTCCACCCGGAGAGCATCGCCTCCGACCACGGCCACGCCATACTGTCGAATTTCTGCCGCCTCGCCCGCCAGGCCGTGCCCGCATGAACGGCCTCAAGCCCGTCCTGGCGCGGCTTGCCGCCGGTGAGCGCCTGGCCGAATCCGAGGCCGAGGCCGCCTTCGGCATCATCATGGCCGGCGAAGCCACCCCCGCGCAGATCGCGGGCCTGCTGATGGCCATGCGCGTGCGCGGCGAAACAGTGGCCGAGATGACAGGTGCCGTGCGCGCCATGCGCGCCCGCATGACCGGCATCGAGGCCCCGCCCGACGCGATGGACATCGTCGGCACCGGCGGTGATGCCTCCGGCACGCTGAACATCTCCACCGCCACCGCCATGGTGGTAGCCGGCGCAGGGGTGAAGGTGGCCAAGCACGGCAACCGCGCGCTCTCCTCCAAATCCGGCGCGGCCGACGCCCTGACCGCGCTCGGCATCAACATCGACGCGCCGATCGAGCGCCTGCCCGCCATCCTGGACGAAGCCGGCATGGTTTTCCTGATGGCGCCGCGCCACCACGCGGCGCTCCGCCACGCCGGCGGCGCGCGGGTGGAGCTCGGCACGCGCACCATCTTCAACCTGCTAGGGCCTTTGGCGAACCCCGCCCGCGTCACCCGCCAACTCACCGGCGCCTTCGCCCGCGAATGGCTGCGCCCGATGGCCGAGGCGCTGGGCCGGCTCGGCTGCGAACGGACCTGGGTGGTGCATGGCCAGGGCATGGATGAAATCGCGCTCTCCGGCCCCACCCATGTGGTCGAACTCAACGCCGGCAACATCCGCGAATTCGAAATCGCGCCCGAGGATGCGGGCCTCTCCCGCGCGCCGCAGGAAGCCGTGCGCGGCGGGGAGCCTGCCGAAAACGCGCTGGCGCTGGAGGCCATGCTGGAAGGCAGCCCCGGCGCCTATCGCGACATCGTGCTGCTGAACGCCGCGGCCGCCCTTGTGGTGGCCGGCCGCGCCGCCGATCTGCGCGCCGGCGCGCAGATCGCCGCCGGGGCCATTGATACCGGCGCCGCGCACAGGGTATTGCAGCGCCTGAGGCAAGCCACAAGCAGAGCATGAACGCCCCCCATCTCGTGACCCAGACCGACATCCCCGATGTTCTCGCGCGCATCCTCGTGACCAAGCGCGCGGAAGTCGACCAACGCAGCGTCAAGCACCCGCTGGCGGAAATGGAACGCGCGGCCCGCAACGCGCCCGCTCCCCGGCCTTTCGTGGGCCAGCTCTGTGATGCGGTGGCCGAGGGCCGCACCGGCCTGATCGCCGAGATCAAGCGCAAATCCCCCTCCGGCGGCGATATCCGCGATCCCTTCGACCCCGCCGCACTCGCCCGCGCCTATGAGGCCGGCGGCGCGAGCTGCCTCTCCGTCCTGACCGACGAACCCTGGTTCGGCACCACCCCCGATGACCTGATCGCCGCCCGCGCGGCCTGCCATCTGCCGGTGCTGCGCAAGGATTTCATGATCGACCCCTGGCAGGTCTTCGAGGCCCGCGCGATGGGGGCCGACTGCATCCTGCTGATCATGGCAGCACTCACCGACGCACAGGCGCACGAACTGGAAGAACTGGCGCGCGGCCTGGACATGGGCGTGCTGCTGGAAGCCCATGATGAGCGCGAATTGGAACGCGCACTTGGCCTCGAATCCCGCCTGGTCGGCATCAACAACCGCGACCTGCGCACGCTGAAGACTGACATCGCCACGACCGAACGCCTGGCGCCCCTGGTGCCCGCCGACAAGCTGCCGGTGGCCGAATCCGGCCTGCGCACCGCCGATGACGTCAAGCGCATGGCCGCCGCCGGCGCGCGCTGCCTACTGGTGGGCGAACACCTGCTGCGCGAGCGCAATGTCGAAGACGCGACCCGCAGCTTCCTCGGAGCATGAGCGAGCTCACGCATTTCGACGCCTCCGGCCGCGCCGTGATGGTGGATGTGTCGGACAAGGCCGCGACCTCGCGCAGCGCTGTCGCGCGCGGCCGCGTGGTGATGGCGCCCGCCACGCTCGCGCGCATCCAAGAGGGCGCCATGGGCAAGGGCGATGTGCTCGGCATCGCGCGCATAGCCGGCATCATGGCCGCCAAGCGCACGCATGAGCTGATCCCGCTCTGCCACCCGCTGCTACTGACCAAGGTGACGCTGGATCTGACGGCAGCCCCCCCCGACGCGGTGGAGATCGAGGCCATGGTGAAGGTCACCGGCCAGACCGGCGTGGAGATGGAGGCACTGACGGCTGTCAGCATCGCAGCACTCACCATCTACGACATGTGCAAGGCGATCGATCGCGGCATGCGCATCGCGGATGTGCGCCTGGTGCTGAAGGACGGCGGCAAGTCGGGCCGCTTCGAGAGCACCTGATGCAGCCCGTCGCAGAGGCGCGCGCGCGCATCCTCGCCGCCCTCGCACCCACGGGGGCCGAGACGGTGCCGCTGGCCGAAGCTGCCGGCCGCGTTCTGGCCCGCGATGTCGCCGCACGGCTGACCCAACCCCCCGCCGCCGTCTCCGCCATGGATGGCTATGCCGTGCGCGCGGCCGATGCGCAGGCCGGCACCACGCTGCGCATGATCGGCGCCGCGCCCGCGGGCCACCCCTTCGCGGGCGCCATCGGCCATGGCGAATGCGTGCGGATTTTCACCGGCGCCTTGGTGCCCGCCGGTGCCGATGGCATCCTGTTGCAGGAAGACGCGACCGCGGCCGACACCGCCATCACGGTCAACGAAACCGTGCTTCCCGGCCGCTGGATCCGCCCCGCGGGCCTGGATTTCGCGGCCGGCGAAACCCTGCTGCCCGCAGGCCGGCGGCTCACCGCGCGCGATATCGGGTTGGCAGCGGCGGCCAACCACCCCTGGCTGGCCGTGCATCGCCGCCCGCGCATCGGCATACTCGCCACCGGCGATGAAATCGCCCTGCCCGGAGACCCGCTGCCCGCCGGCGGCATCGTTTCCTCCAATGCCCACGCTTTGGCAGCCCTGATCCGCGCCGCTGGCGCGGAGGCCGTGGTGCTGCCCATCGCGCCCGATGACAGCGACGCCATAGTGACATTGGCCACCGGCGCGCGCGGCTGCGACATGCTGCTGACCACCGGCGGCGCCAGCGTGGGCGAGCATGACCTGGTGCAGAAGGCACTCGGCCCGCAGGGCTTCGCGCTGGATTTCTGGAAGATCGCCATGCGCCCGGGTAAACCACTGATCTGGGGGCGGCTTGGCGAAACGCCGATACTGGGCCTGCCCGGGAACCCTGTCTCGGCCCTGGTCTGCGGCGTTGTCTTCCTGCTGCCGGCGATTGCCGTGATGTCGGGCCTGCCCGCCGCGCCCACGCCCAGCGCGCCGGCCATTCTGGGCACAGCCATGGCCGAGAACGACAAGCGCGAGGATTATGTGCGCGCCACCCTTTGCGCCGATGGTCGCGTGGTCACGCCCTTCCCCAAGCAGGACAGTTCCATGCTCAAGACGCTGGCGCGCGCCGATGCGCTGGTGATCCGCGCGCCCTTCGCCGCCCCCATCGCGGCCGGGGCGGAGGTGGAAGTCATCCGCCTCGCGCCCCTGGGAATCTGACAGGCGGCGGCCGCTTCCGCCAGTTGCGCCCGAACCGCGGCGCAACGGCACATGCGTCGCAGGCGTTGACGCCATTCTCGCGGGCCACATACTGTCGACAGTCGTCAAATTCAGCCCCGGGGGACATGCCCATGGCCGGCAGCCAGGACTTCCCAGCCGATCCCCGCAATGCGGGCGTTCTGATCCATGTGAATGGCGCGATGGTCCCGCGCGACGAGGCGCGCGTCTCGGTCTTCGATGCGGGTTTTGTGCTCGGCGATGGCGTGTGGGAAGGCGTGCGGCTGCACAAGGGCCGGATGGTCTTCCTGGACGCGCATCTCGACCGGCTGTTCGAAGGCGCGCGCGCCATCGACCTCGATATCGGATTGAGCCGCGAGCAGGTGGTCACCGTGCTGCACGACACACTCGCCGCCAATGGCATGGAGGATGGCGTCCATCTGCGGCTGATGGTCACGCGCGGCCTGAAGAAGACACCGAACCAGGACCCGCGCCACAGCATCGGTGGCGCCACCATCGTGGTGGTCGCTGAATGGAAGCTGCCCAACCCCGCGCTGCAGACGCGCGGGCTCAACCTCTTCACCTCGACCATCCGTTGCTCGCCTGCGGATATGTTCGACATGCGGCTGAATTCGCACAGCCGGCTGAACCTGATCACCGCGCTGATCCAGGCGATCAAGGCCGGCGCGGATGAGGCGCTGATGCTGGACCCGCAGGGCTTCGTCTCATCCTGCAACGCCACCAATTTCTTCTTCGTGCGCGGCGGCGAAGTCTGCACCTCCACGGGCGACTACTGCTTCCAGGGCATCACCCGCGCCAATGTCATCGCGCTGTGCCGCGATAACGGCATTCCCATACGGCTCGGCAATTTCGCGCTGAAGGATGTCTATGCGGCGGACGAAGCCTTCGTGACCGGCACCTTCGGCGGACTGACGCCGATCGCCACGATCGATGGCCGCGCCCTGCCCCTGGCGCTGCCCGGCCCGATGACGCAACGGCTGCGCGGCCTGTACGACGCGCTCAAGGACCGCGCCGCGGCATGAGCATGGCAGCGCAACCGCTGCCGCGCGTTACCCTGCGCGAGGGTGCCGCCGATGCGCTGCGCCAGGCCGTCCTGACCGGCCAGCTCGCGCCGGGTGCGGCGGTTGTCGAGGCCGCGCTCGCGCGCGCGCTCGGCATCTCGCGCGCGCCGCTGCGCGAGGCGATCCGCGCCTTACTCGAGGAGGGGCTGCTGGTGCAGAGCCGCGCCTGGGGCGGCGTGAGCGTGGCACCGCTGGATGCGACCGTCGCGCGCGAACTCTATACGCTGCGCACCACGCTCGAGATCTTCGCCTTCGAAACCGCCTGGGACCGGCGCGACGCTGCCTTCCGCGCAGCGCTTGGCGCGCGCCACGCAGAACTGCTGGCCGCCATCGATGCGCGCGACAACGCCGCCACGATCGCCACCGAACTCGCACTGCATGGCCTGGTCTATGAGGCAGCGGGGCATGGGCTGCTGCTACAGGCCTGGCGTGCGATCCGCGGGCGGCTCACGCTCTATTGGGCGGCGCATCACCAGGCGCATGGCCGGCCCGGCCCGCGGCGCGATGCGCATGACGACTATCTGCGCCACGCGCTCGGCCATGACCTGGACGCCATGCGCATCGAATTGCGTGACCATATGCAGCGCGGCCTTGCCACCGTGCTGCACTTCATCGAGGACGGGAAGGAGCACACCGCATGACCATCATCGCTTCGCGCCGCGCATGGCTTGCCGCCGGCGCGCTTCTGCCATTGGCCGCGCCATCGCTCGCGCAGGGCTTTCCCAGCCGGCCCATCCGCTTCATCTGCCCTTTCCCCGCCGGCGGCATCGTCGATGTGGTGATGCGCACCCATGCCGATGAGCTCGCGGCTGAACTCGGCCAGCCGGTGGTGATCGATGTGCGTGCCGGCGCCGGCGGGCTGATCGGCTCGCAGCAATTGCTGCAGGCCGCCCCCGATGGCCACACCTGGCTGATGGCGTCGCTCGGCAATATCGTGGCGCCGATCCTGACGCCGTCGGGCTTCCACCCGACGGAGACCATCCAGGGGGTGTCGATGGTCTCGCACAGCGTCTCGATGCTGGTGGTGCGCGGCGATTCGACCGCGCGCAGCCTGGCAGAACTGATCGCCGAGGCGCGCGCCCGCCCGGGCCAGCTAAACTATCTGCGCGCCGGCAATGGCAGCTTCGCGCATATGGCGATGGAGCTGATCCAGCGCGTCATGGGCTTCCAGGCGACGGCGGTGGATTACCGCGGCCTGCCGCCCGGCATCCTGGACCTGCTGGCCGGCCGGCTGGACGTTGCCGTGCTCAGCACCGGCCTGGTGCGCCAGCACATCGCCGAGGGGCGGCTGCGCGCCGTCGCCGCCGTGGGATCCACCCGCGCGCCCGAACTGCCCGATGTGCCGACACTGGCCGAACTGGGCTTCGCCGAGGCAAATATGGATTCCTGGTACATCGCCGTCGCGCCGCGCGGCCTGCCCGCGCCGGCGCTGCAGCGCGTCCATGCCGCCTATACGCGCGTGATGGGCATGGCCGCCGTGCAGCAGAAGCTGCGCAGCGCCGGCACCATCCCCGCGACCAGCCTGCCACCGCCGGCCGAGGTGCAGGCCTTCCTCGACCGCGAGCATGCCAAGTTCGAACGCCTGATCCGCGAGGCGAATATCCGGGCCAGCTGAATCGCAGGTCGGCCCGGGCCGCATGGTCGTGCCCGCCTGGGATCGAGGCTATAGGCGCCCCGTCAACGGGAGAACGCCATGACCATGACCACACGCGAGCAGGCCATCGCCCGCGATGCCGCGGACCCGCTGGCGCCGCTGCGAGAGCTGTTCGAATTGCCGCCGGGCATGATCTATCTGGACGGCAATTCGCTGGGGCCGCTGCCGCGCGCCACACCCGCGCGCCTCGCCCAGGCGATCACCGCCGAATGGGGCCAGGGCCTGATCGGCAGTTGGAACAGCGCCGGCTGGATGGAACTGCCGCGCCGCATCGGCGATGCCATAGCGCCCTTGATCGGCTCCGCTATCGGCCAGGTCGTGGTGGCTGACAGCACCTCGGTCAATCTGCACAAGGTGCTGGCCGCAGCACTGCGCCTGGCACCGCCAGCCCAGCGCCGCGTGATCCTGACCGAGCAGGAGAACTTCCCGACCGATCGCTACATCGCCGCCGAGACCGCGCGGATGCATGGCGCGAGCCTGGAGAGCTGCAGCGCCGAAGGCTTGGACACAGCACTGACCAGCCGGCCGGCGGTGCTGCTGCTGACGCAGGTGAATTACCGCACGGGTGCCATGCATGACATGGCGGCCGTAACGCAGGCGGCGCATCGCGTGGGCACATTGGTGGTGTGGGACCTGGCGCATTCGGCAGGCGCGGTGCCCGTGGATCTGCTGGGCGCAAGCGCGGATTTCGCGGTGGGATGCGGGTACAAGTTTCTCAATGGCGGGCCGGGGGCACCGGCCTTTCTCTGGGTGCATCCGCGCCATGCCGATCGCGCCGAGAACCCCCTGCCCGGCTGGCTCGGCCATGCCGAACCCTTTGATTTCACAGCCGACTACGCCCCGGCGCCGGGCGTGGCCCGCTTCATCTGCGGCTCACCGGCGGTCCTGTCGATGACGGCACTGGAATGCGGTGTCGCGACATTGCGCGCGGCCGATGCATTCGGCGGCATGGCCGCGATCCGTGCCAAGTCGCTGGCGCTGACAGCGCTGTTCATGGAGCGCGCGGCCGCACGCTGCCCAGGGCTGCGCTGCGTCACACCCGCTGCGCGCGGCAGCCAGGTCAGCTTCGCGCGTGAGGAAGGCGGCTATGCCATCATCCGCGCGCTGATCACCCGCGGCGTGATCGGCGATTTCCGCGCGGCTGACATCCTGCGCTTCGGCGTAACCCCGCTCTACACGCGCTTCATCGATGTCTGGGACGCGGTGGAACACCTGGCGGAGGTGCTGGAGAACGGTGAATGGCGGCAGCCCCGCTTCGCGGAACGCCTGGCGGTGACGTGAGGCTGCGGGGTCTCGGCAGCGGCGGCTGCCTAGGTCTGGGGTGGCCTACAGCTGAGGCGGCTGGGACGAGGTTCACCCACCCTCTTCCAGCCTTTCCAACTGGCCATGCCGCAGTTTCGCTACACCCGCCAACCGGTTACGGCGTGATCCCGTTTCACGGTAACAGGCTGTAGCCGCTAGAGCATGCTGTCTTTTGATAGAATCGGGATTCCGGCGCGGCTGAGTTTCTGATTCAAGCTTCCTGCTGGACAGGAGGCCAGCGGGGATGCGGCCATACTCAGACGATTTGCGAGAGCGGGCGTTGGCGCGCGCTGAT